>NZ_JASATI010000033.1:0-53648 GCF_038440225.1 Hydrogenophaga sp. OTU3427
TGCCTAAAACCCAAAAAACCGGGCGGTTTTTTACGGGGGCCGCTCGGTCCTCACGCGGAGGCCGTCATCAACGCAGCAGGGCCAGCACGCCTTGCGGCACCTGGTTGGCCTGCGCCACCATGGCGGTACCGGCCTGTTGCAGGATCTGTGCCCGGCTGAGAGCGGCGGTTTCCGCTGCGAAGTCGGCATCCAGGATGCGGCTGCGCGAGGCGCTCAGGTTTTCGCTGGTCGTGGTCAGGTTGGCCGTCACCGATTCAAAGCGGTTCTGGATGGCACCGAAGGTGCTGCGCAGCGAGCTCACGGCGGTCAACGCGGCGTCCACGCGGACGATGGTCTCGTTGGCGCCGTTGACCGTGGTGACGCTGGCCGAGGACAGGTTGCCGTCGGCCACCTCGAACTCGGTGCCACTGAAGCCCATGATGCCGTTGGCTTCGGTACCGCCCAGGGTGATCTTCTGGGTCGACTGCAGGGTCAGCTCGCCGCTGTTGGACACGGAGGCGTTGATGCCTGCCAGTTCGCGGTTGATGGCCGTCGCCAGTTCCTGCGCATTGGCGTAGGTGCCCGAGAAGTCCTTGGCCGTGCCGTCGCCCACCTGGATGGTGAATTCGCCCGAGGCCAGGGTCAGGCTACCACCGGTGGCGCCGGCCGTGCCCACCGCGTTGACGAAGCCCGAGTTGTAGGCGTTCGGATCGGCGTCGGTGATGGCCACGGCAGCGGAGCCATTGGTGTTGTTGGTGATGGTCAGCGTGCCGGCGTTGTTGCTCACGGTGTAACCCGAGAGCTGGCCCTGGATGGCCGTGGCCATGGCGTCGTAATCGGCGTAGTTGCTGGCCAGGTTCACCACGGTGCCGTCGACCTTGAACGAAGCGTTGGTGGTGGCGATGGCGGGGGCGCCGGCCGTCGACACCGGTGCCGTGGGCATGGTGGTGTCGGTGCCGCCGCCGATGGTGGACGTGTTGGCCGCGTTGTCCACTTCGCTGTTGATGGTCACGGCCGTCGAGCCGGCACCGGTGGTGGTGCGGCTGATGGTCATGTTGCCGCTGCCGTCGATGGCCACCGAGAACTGGCCGGCTGCTGCGGTTTCCAACTGGCTCTGGATGGCGGTCTGCACCGCGCTGTAGGAGCCGTAGTCCTGGTCCAGCACGATGTTGATGTCGGTCGCGCCGTTCTCGATCTGGAAACCACCGTTGTTGGCCGCGACCGCTGCCGTGCCGGCATTGCCCGCCGTGTTGTAGACACCACCTGCGTTGGCGGCGGCATTGGCGCCGGTGATGGCGATCGCCGCTGGTGCGGTGCCGTTCTGGATGGTGATCTGGTTGCCCGCCGCCGCAGCCGTGTAGGTGGCATAAGCGCCGCCATAGGCCTGGATCTGGGTCTGGATCGCCGTGGCCACCGCGGCCGCGTTGGCGTAGTTCTGGTTCAGCGTGATGGCCTGGCCATCGATGTTGAAAGTGCCGTTGGCCGGGCCGGTGGTGGCGGTGCCGGCGGAGTTGGCAAAGCCTGCCGAGGCGGCGTTGGCATCCGCGCCCGAGATCTGCACGGCGGTGTTGGAGCCGACGTTGCTGAAGGTCAGGGTACCGGCGTTGTTGGTCACGGTCACGTTGCTCAGTCCAGCCACTGCCTGGATCTGATTCTGAATCTCCGTGGCCAGACCGGCCGCGCTGCCGTAGTCGGCGTTCAGGGTGATACCGACGGTCGTGGCGCCGACCGTGACGTCGAACTGCGCCATGTCGCCGGCGCCGGAGAAGTCGCCGGCGTTGGCGCCGCCCAGGACAGCCACCGCGTCGATGGGGCCTTGGGTGTTGAAGCCCGAGCGGAAATCGGTGGCGGCCAGGGTGAACTGGGCGTTGCCGGCCACACCGGCCACGGTGGCGGTGCCGAAGTTCACGGCATCCAGGGTGGCGGTCACGCGGCCGCTGGTGGCGGCGGCACCGGTGGTGCCGAAGTTCAGGGTGCTGGGCGTGACGTCCAGGGTGCCGCCGGTGGCGGCGCTGCCCAGGGCCGAGGAGGTGGCCGCGGCGATGCTGCCGATGGAGGCGGTGCGGGTGCTGCCGCTGAGATCAAGGCTGATGATCTGGCCGGCGTCGGCGCCCACCTGGAAGGCAGCGTTGCCGAAGGTGCCGTCCAGCAGCTTGCGTCCGTTGAAGGTGGTCTGCGAGGAGATGCGGTCGATTTCAGCCAGACGCTGGTTGACTTCCAGGTTCAGGGCCTGGCGGTCGGAATCGCTGTTGGTGGCGTTGGCGGCCTGCACGGCCAGTTCGCGGATGCGCTGCAGGTTGGAGGTGATCTCGCCCAAGGAGCCTTCACCCACCTGCGCCAGCGACACGCCGTCGTTGGCGTTGCGGATGGCCTGGTTCAGGCCACGGATCTGCGTGCTGAAGCGGTCGGAAATGGCGAGGCCGGCGGCGTCGTCCTTGGCGCTGTTGATGCGCAGGCCCGACGACAGGCGCTGCATGGCCGTCGACAGCGCGGTCTGCGACATCGTCAGGTTGCGCTGCGCATTCAGCGACAGGATGTTGGAGTTGATGTTCATTGCCATGGTGTAGCTCCTAAAAAAAGCTGAAAAAGCCGGTGTTCACCGGTGCCAGGTCCGCCCTGTGCTGGCCTGGCAACGAACCTTTCATGAAGCCCGTTGAGGCTAATTTCGGGTGGCTGGCGTCAAACTTTAGGAAGATTGACAAATTGACCAAGGTTTCGGACGCTTTTTGCGCTTTGTTACAGGGCGCTGCCGTGCTTGCTCCCCGGGATGCCCAGCTGCCCGTGGCACGTTATCGGCCAAAAATGCGGGGTCTTTAGGGTTGTCTGTAAGGTTTTTTCTGACAGCGTTGACACGCTTCGCTGACGCGACAAACAGCCGGTTTCCGATTCAAGTTTGTTTGACCCTTTTTCACAATCCATTTCAACGCTTAACGATTCTTCGCAATGTGTGACGAAACGGAAACAGCGGCGTAACTGGAGCACGACGATGGACAACGACCAACTGCTGAACGAGATCCGCGAAGCCAACCTGACCTACCTGATGCTGGCCCAGAGCATCATCCGCAAGGACAAGGCCGAGGCGCTGTTTCGCCTGGGTCTGACCGAGGAGTCGGCTGATCTGTTGGTGGCACTGTCGCCCGCCCAGTTGCTCAAGATCGCGTCGACCAACATGTTGCTGTGCCGTTTCCGTGCTGATGACAACATGGTCTGGGGCCTGCTGACCAGCAGCCACAAGCCCAACAAGGTGGAAAACGACACCACCCAGCGTCTTCACGCCAGCATTCTGATGTCGGGCCGTTTTGCCGAGGCCGCCTGAGCGCCTGGCGTCCCACCCCACTGCATTGAACCCCTCATATTTGATAGGCAGGCACCATGGCAACCAAGAGTGTGATGACGGAAAGTCGGGACATCGAACGCGCCGTTGCGCTGATTCAGCTGGGTGCCCGACTGCAGGTGCTGGAATCCGAAACCAGTTTGTCCTACGAGCGCCTGTTGCGCCTATATAAGGAAGTGGCGGGCAAGTCCCCCTCCAAGGGCCAACTGCCGTTTTCCACCGACTGGTTCCTGACCTGGCAGCCCAACATCCATGCCTCGCTGTACGTGAACATGCACCGCTACCTGTCCAAGGCCAGCGAGATGGACGACATCGACGCGGTCATGAAGGGCTACCGGCTGTATGCCGAGCAGATGCAGGCCAGCGGGGTGGAGCCGCTGCTGACCTTCACCCGCGCCTGGCGCCTCACGCGCTTCATGGACGCCGGCATGCTGGTGCAGACCAAGTGCAGCTGCTGTGGCGGCTTGTTCGTGACCGAGCCCTATGAAAACGCCCGCCACTTCGAATGTGGTTTGTGCAATCCGCCCGCCCGGGCCGGCAAGGGCAAGGGGCCGGGAGGGCTGCGCCTGCACTGAACAGGGCCATATTCGTCAATTTTGATCACAAGTGGCCGATAGAATGGGTCAAAAGGTTAATCAGGGCCCCGCCGTATGTTTGTGATCATTGGTTACGTTGTTGCGATCGGGTGCATCTTTGGCGTCTATGTCGTGCACGGCGGCAACATCGGGGTGATTCTCAGTGCCCTGCCATTCGAGATGGTCACCATCTTCGGCGGAGCGCTGGGCGCCTTTGTGGTGAACAACCCGCCCAAGGTGCTCAAAGCGACCTTGAAAATGATACCGACGGCCTTCAAGGGCTCCAAGTACACCAAGGAGCGCTACCTGGAGCTGCTGGCGATGATGTTCGATATCCTGCAGAAGGCGCGCAAAGAAGGCCTGATGGCGATCGAAAAGGACGTCGAGGAGCCGCACAACTCGCCGCTGTTCCAGAAGTACCCGACCGTGGGGCACGACCACCACGTGGTCGAGTTCATCACCGATTACCTGCGCATGATGGTGTCGGGCAACCTCAACGCCCATGAGATCGAGGCGCTGATGGACAACGAGATCGACACCCACCACCAGGAGCACCATGCCCCGATCGCCGCGCTCACCCGCCTGGCCGGCGCGTTGCCGGCTTTCGGCATCGTCGCGGCGGTGCTGGGGGTGATCAACACCATGGGCTCGGTGGGGCAGCCACCCGCCGTGCTGGGGGGCATGATCGGCTCGGCGCTGGTCGGTACCTTCCTGGGGATTTTCCTGGCCTATGCGGTGGCCGAACCCTTTGCCGGCCTGCTGGAGCAAAAGGGCGAGGAGGACACCAAGGAGTTGCAGTGCATAAAAACAACGTTGCTGGCCAGCATGCAGGGCTACGCGCCTATGACAGCCATCGAGTTTGGGCGTAAAGTTTTGTTCAGTACCGAGCGCCCCACCTTCAACGAGCTGGAAGCCCACGTGAAGAAGAAGTGAGTTCGCCGGCGCTGGCGACCGCCGCCGGCGCCGCGTCCATACCAGGATTTCCCATATGGCCGGGCAGGGCAAGCAGTTACAACCCATCATCGTCAAGCGCGTCAAGAAGGCAGGTCATGCCGTGCATGGCGGTGCGTGGAAGATCGCCTACGCCGACTTCGTGACGGCCATGATGGCCTTCTTCCTGCTGATGTGGCTGCTGGGCTCCACGGCCAAGGGCGACCTGCACGGCATCGCCGAGTATTTCCAGTCGCCGCTCAAGGTGGCGATGATGGGCGGCGATGGCACGGGCAACAGCGACAGCATCCTGCCAGGCGGCGGGCGCGACCTGAGCAAGGCGTCCGGTCAGGTCGACGGCGGCGACGCGGAGCGGGCGGCCAAGGCCGTCGGGGCGCAGCTGGCGCGCGCCGAACAAGCCCGCCAGGACAAGGTCCGCATCGAGGCCCTGCAGCAGAAAATGACCGCCCTGATCACCCAGAACCCCAAGCTGGGTGAGTTCAAGAGCCAGATCAAGGTGGACAAGGTCACCGACGGCCTGCAGATCCAGATCGTGGACGAGCAGAACCGCCCGATGTTCGACGTCGGCAGCGCCCTGGTCAAGCCCTACATGCGCGACATCCTGCGCGAGATCGGCGTCGCGCTGGGTGACATCGAAAACCGCGTCACCTTGTCGGGCCACACCGACGCGTCGCCCTACGGCAGTGGCGACCGCGGCTACAGCAACTGGGAACTCTCCGCCGATCGCGCCAACGCCTCGCGCCGCGAACTGGTGGCTGGTGGCATGCCCGACAACAAGCTGCTGCGCGTGCAGGGCATGGCCGCCAGCGATCCCTTGGACCCCGCCAATCCGGCCGCCGCCACCAACCGCCGCATCAGCGTGACGGTGCTGACCCGCGAGGCCGAGGACCGCATCCGCCAGTCATTCAACAATCCGCCCCCGCCGCCCGCCGAGGCCCCGACCGTTGCGCCTTCGCTGGCGCCGTCGGTGGCCCCGGTGCTGGCGCGGCCCTTGCCGGTGCAGCCGGCCCAACGCTGAAGAGGAGGGCGCTTTGCAAGCCTTACACTTGGCACCCTGTTCCGACGGAGCAATTTATGCCTGAACTGAAATTCTTGATCGTGGACGATTTCTCAACGATGCGCCGGATCGTGCGCAACCTGTTGAAGGAAATCGGGCACGCCGACGCTGACGAGGCCGAAGACGGCGTCGCCGCCTTGCAAAAGCTGCGCAACGGCAAGTTCGACTTTGTCGTCAGCGACATCAACATGCCCAACATGAACGGCTTTCAGCTGCTCAATGAGATCAAAGGCGATGACAAGCTCAAGCACCTGCCGGTGCTGATGGTGACCGCCGAGGCCCGCAAGGAAGACATCGTGATGGCCGCACAGGGGGGCGCGGCGGGTTACATCGTCAAACCCTTCACGAAGGCCACACTCGAAGACAAGCTGGCCAATATCTTCAAGAAAATGGGTTGGTCTTAATAGGACGCGGCGCATGGACACCCCCCAGACCAGCGAGGACGGCAAGGTAAACGAGGTCTACCATCGTCTGGGCGCCATCACGCGCCAGTTGCACGATGCGCTGAACGAACTCGGTTACGCCGACAAGCTCAAGGGCACCGCCGACGAGCTGCCCGATGCGCAGAGTCGCTTGCAGTACATCGCGCGGCTCACCGGCGAGGCGGCCGAAAAGGTGCTCAACCATGTGGACGAGGCCAAGGCCGAACAGGGCAAGGTCAGCGACATGAGCCGCCAGCTCGTCGACACCCTCAAGCGCGTGCCCGGCCTCAACGCTGCCATGCCTGAACTGGCCGACTGGGCCGGGAAGATTCAGGTCAGCAGCGAGAAGGCCGACCACCACCTGACCGAAATCATGATGGCGCAGGATTTCCACGACCTCACCGGGCAGGTGATCAAGAAGGTCGTGTCGCTGGCGGCCACCATTGAGGACCAGCTGCTGCAGATGCTGTTGGCCACGGCGCCGCCCGAGGTGGCCGCGGCGGCTGAGCAGGCGCATGCCACCAAGGCCACGCCGGCATTGGATGGGCCTGTTGTGGACGCCGAAGGACGCACGGACGTCGTGACAGACCAGTCGCAGGTTGACGATCTGCTGGCGAGTCTGGGCTTTTGAGCCGGGCGTCGGCTGGGACACGTTTTCAGGAGCTCTCCATGGACAACGATGACTCGGTTGGCGCCCCTGTTTCCCGGCGCTTCCCCCATCCGGCGGGGGGACTGACCGATCGGCTGGAAAATCAGTCCGAGCTCCTGCAGGAATTTGTGGGTTGGGCCAGCGAGGTGAATGCGGCCATGGCGGCCTACAGGGCACTGGCGATGGCCTTGATCGCGACACATTCCCAGCCGAATGCCTTGCTGGATCATTTTCAGCAAGGCATGGACATGGTGGCCGATGCCGTCCCGCCGGATCAGGTGGGGGATTACCGGCGCGAGTTGCAGATGCTGCAAGGCTTGATGCTGAACGCCATCAACCGTGACCCGGCACGCTGAGCCGTGCCCCCGCCTCGCTTGCCCTCCCACTTGTTTTAATAGGGCTATTTTCCCGGTCCTTATTGCGTTTTAGAACGGCGGTCCACGCCAGACAATGTGCTCACCCACGTTGGACTGCACATGGATTCGTCAACGCAAGACCGTAACCTGCCCGCCTCGGAGCGGCGCCTGCAAAAGGCTCGAGAAGATGGGCAGGCGCCACGTTCGCGTGACCTGACCCACTTGGTCGTGTTGGGCGGTGGCATGGTGCTGCTGTCAGCGCTGACACCTTGGGGCTATGAGCGCTTGCGCCATGCCATGCGGGCGCAGATGAGCTTCACCCGCGTCATGCTCGACCATCCTGAGAATCTCTCGCGCGTGCTGGGCGACACGGTTCTGCAGGGCTTGGCCTTTGTGTTGCCGCTGGGCCTGTTGCTGTTGGGGCTGGTCACGCTGGCGACGGTGGCGTCGGGCGCCTTTGCCTACAGCGTCAAGCCGCTGATGCCCGAGTTTTCCAAGATCAGCCCCCTGAGCGGCTTCGGGCGTCTGTTTTCCCGCCAGCAGTTCTTCGAGGTGCTCAAGCTCACGACCTACACCGCGGTGCTGGTCATCATCGGCGGCATGTTCCTGAAGTCCCACCTGTTCGATTTCGGCAGCCTGTTGATGCGCCCGCTCGACGCGGCCATGCCCCAGTTGAACCAGTGGATGACCATGGGCATCGCCGGCCTGCTGTCGGTGGTGGCGCTGGTGGCCATCATCGACGTGCCGTTGCAGCATCACCTGCACAAACACCGCCTGCGCATGTCCATGCAGGAGGTCAAGCAGGAGCACAAGGAATCCGACGGTGACCCGCACGTCAAGGGCAAGCGCCGTCAGATCCAGCGCGAGCTGGCCCAGGGCAACAGCGTGGGCCGCGTGCCCGGTGCCGATCTGGTGGTGATGAACCCGACGCACTACGCCGTGGCGCTCAAGTACGACGCCGACACCATGGTTGCGCCGCGCGTGATCGCCAAGGGCGCGGACCTGGTGGCGATGCGCATCCGCGATCTGGCGCGCGAGTCCAAGGTGCCGGTGCTGCAGTCGCCCATGCTGGCACGTGCCCTGTACGCCCACACCGAGATCGATCATGAGATCCCGTCCGCCCTGTTCACCGCGGTGGCCCAGGTGCTGGCCTATGTGTACCAACTGCGCGCCGCGATGCGCGGCGAAGGCCCGATGCCCGGTGAGCAGCCGACGCCCGACGTGCCGCCCGAACTCGATCCGCACCACAAACGCAAGCCCCAAGAGGCCCTGGCATGAACGCGATTACCCAACGACTGAACGCCTGGCTCGGTCCCGAACACGGTTTGCACCGTGCCATAGGGGCGCCGGTGCTGGTGATGCTGGTGCTGTCCATGATGGTGCTGCCGCTGCCGGCCTGGATGCTGGATGCGTTCTTCACGCTCAACATCGCGCTGGCGCTCTCTGTGATGATGGTGGCGTCTTACATGAAGCGGGCGCTGGACTTTGCGGTGTTCCCCACCGTGCTGCTGCTGACCACCCTGCTGCGCCTGTCGCTCAACGTGGCGTCAACCCGGGTGGTGCTGATGGAGGGGCACAACGGGACCGATGCCGCTGGTCACGTGATCGAGGCCTTTGGCAACGTGCTGATCGGCGGCAACTTCGCGGTGGGCCTGATCGTGTTCGCCATTCTCGTGGTGATCAACTTTGTGGTGATCACCAAGGGCTCGGAGCGCATCGCCGAGGTCGGCGCGCGCTTCACCCTGGACGCCATGCCCGGCAAGCAGATGGCGATCGACGCCGACCTCAACGCCGGCCTGATCAACGAACCCGAGGCCAAGAAGCGCCGCGCTGAGGTCGGTGAAGAAGCCGATTTCTTCGGTTCCATGGACGGCGCGAGCAAGTTCGTGCGCGGCGACGCCGTGGCCGGCATCCTGATCCTGTTCATCAACATCATCGGCGGCTTCGCCGTCGGCATGCTGCAGCACGACCTGAGCGCCGCGCAGGCGGCCAGTTCCTACATCACCCTGGCCGTGGGCGACGCTCTGGTGGCGCAGGTTCCCTCGCTGTTGATCTCGGTGGCGGCGGCGATGGTGGTCTCGCGCGTGGGCAAGGACGAAGACCTGGGCGACCAGATCATGAGCCAGATGTTTGCCTCGCCCCGCATCCTGGGCGTGACGGCCGCCGTGATCGCGCTGCTGGGCATCGTGCCGGGCATGCCACATGTCGTGTTCCTGGGTTTCGCAGCGGTGATTGGTGGTCTGGCGGTCTGGCTCACCCAGGCGGCTCGCAAGCCCAAGGCGGACGCAGGCGAGGCACAAGCCGGCGCGATCGGTGGCGCCGCAGGTGGTGGGGCCGGTGCAGCCCCGGCCGACACCGAGGCGAGCTGGAACGACCTCATGCCGGTCGACCTGCTGGGGCTGGAGCTGGGCTACCGGCTGATTCCGCTGGTGGACAAGAGCCGCCAGGGCGACCTGCTCACCCGCATCAAGGGCGTGCGCAAGAAGTTTGCCCAGGACGTCGGCTTCCTGCCGCCGCCGGTGCATGTGCGCGACAACCTCGAGTTGCGCCCCAGCGCCTACCGCATCACGTTGCGGGGCGTGGTGGTGGGTGAAGGTGAGGTCTTTCCGGGCCAGTTCCTGGCCATCAATCCGGGGGGCGCCAAGACACCTCTGATCGGCACCGCCACCACCGACCCGGCCTTCGGCCTGCCGGCCAACTGGATCGACGAACGCCAGCGCGAAAACGCACAAATGGCCGGCTATACCGTGGTTGATTCCGAGACCGTGCTGGCCACCCATTTGTCACACTTGATGCAAGTGCAGGCCGCGAAACTGCTGAGCCGCACCGAAACCCAGGAACTGGTGGAACACGTGGCCAAACAAGCGCCCAAGCTGATTGAGGAAGTGGTGCCCAAGATGGTTTCCATCGGCGTGTTCCAGAAAGTCCTGCAGCTGCTGTTGGAAGAGTCTGTGCACATCCGCGACATCCGCACCATCATTGAATCGCTGGCCGAACACGCGGGCCAGACTTCCGACCCGGTGGAGCTGGCGCGCCGTGTGCGCACCGCGCTGTCTCCAGCCATCGTTCAGCAGATCTACGGTCCAGTCAAGGAGCTGGAGGTCATCGCCATCGAGCCTGGCCTGGAGCGCCTGCTGACGCAGGCCCTGGGGAGCGGGCCGAGCTCGGCGCTGGATCCGGGCGTGGCCGACATGTTGACCCGTTCCGCCGCACAGGTGGCCAATCAGCAGGAAGAGCAGGGCGTGCCCGCCTGTCTGCTGGTGCCGGACGCCATCCGTTCGGCCATGGCGCGCCTGCTGCGCCGCGCTGCACCGCGGCTGCAAGTGCTGGCCCACAGCGAGATTCCCGAAACCCACCTGATCCGCATCGGACCGATCCTCGGAGAGGTCGCAGCCTGAGCGCTGCTGGAGAACACCCATGAACGTCCAACGCTTTCTCGCTCCCACCTCCCGTGAGGCCATGGCCAAGGTCCGCAACGTCTTTGGCGATTCGGCTGTGATCCTGTCCAGTCGCTCGACCGATGCCGGCTTCGAGGTGGTGGCTACCGCCGAGGAAAATCTGGACCAGTTGGCGAACTCGCGTCCCCGGGCACGGCAGATGGAGGCCAGCGTGCAGGCGCAGGCACCACGGCGCAGCCTGCAGGACCGCGCCAGCCTGGAACGACCTTCTCTGGGCAGCAGCCAATCCAGCGTGGAGCAGGACACTGAGACCCTGGCCATGAGCACCTTGTCCTTCCAGGACTACGTGCGTGAGCGCATGCTGCGCAAGCGCCGTGAAATGATGGGTGCCGACAAGTCCGCCGTTGCCCCGGTACCGGCCTCGCCCACGCGCTACACCGATGCGGTGAACACGCCGCCGAGGCTGGCCCAGCACGCCCCCGAGCTGACCCGCCAGGCGGCCGCGCCCACGCGCCCCGCGCCGGAGGCCGTGCCCCTGCCGCCGGCCGGTCCCAGCCCGGTCGAGGCCCGTCTGACCGGTGAACTCAACGCGCTCAAGGACATGATCGAGGAGCGTTTCAACACTTTGTCGTGGCTGGGCGCGTCGCGCCAGAACCCCATTCAGTCCAGCCTCATGCTCAAGCTGATCCGGGCCGGCTATTCGGCGGCGGTCGCGCGCGCGGTGCTGGAGCGCATGCCACCCGAGCTCAACGCGGTCGATGCCTTCCGCTGGACGCAGGATGTGTTGATCCGCAACCTCAAGACGGCCGATGCCACTTCGTCCCTGTGCGACGAGGGCGGCGTGTACGCCCTGATGGGCGCCACAGGGGTCGGCAAGACCACCACCGCCGCCAAGCTGGCGGCCCAGTGCGTCAAGTCCTACGGCGCCAACAGCGTGGGTCTGATCACGCTGGATACCTATCGCGTGGCGGGCTATGAGCAGTTGCGCAGCTACGGCCGCATGCTGGGCGTGGTGGCGCACCTGGCGCACGACCGCGCCGCCCTGCAGGACCTGTTGGCCCTGCTGGCCAACAAGCGCATGGTCATCATCGACACCGCTGGCCTGGGCCAGCACGACCCGCGCATCGAGGAGATGCTGGAGCTGCTGGGCTCGAACAAGATCAAGAAGCTGCTGGTGCTCAACGCTGGTAGCCACGGTGACACGCTGGACGACGTGATCAACGCCTACAAGGGCAGCGACCTGTATGGGGTGATCCTGTCGAAGCTGGACGAGGCACCCAAGCTGGGTCCCGCCCTGGACAGTCTGATCCGCCACCAGATGCTGTTGCGAGGCGTGAGCACCGGCCAGCGCGTGCCCGAGGATTGGCAACGCGCCGACGCTGCGGCCCTGGTGCGCCAATCCATGGCCAGCACGGGCAAATCGGCCTACGATCCGCAGGCCAGCGAACTGGGTCTGTTCTTCTCACAGCCCGCGGGCGGGCAGGTGAACCTGGATGCGTGGAATGCTTGAGTCCTTCGATCAGGCCCATGGGCTGCACGCCTACGCGGCCATGGCCTCCAGCACCCGACTGTTGCCGGTGCCGGCCATGGTGCACGGCGGCGTGTCTCATCGACTGCTGTGGCTGATGGCGCGCCGGCTGGCGCAACAGGGGGAGCCGGTGTGGGTGATCGACGGCATGGCCGACGAAGCGCCTGGGCAGGGTCTGTTGGGGCGCCTGCTGGCCCGTGACCGACAGGCGCCGGCCTGGGGGGGCGATCCGGACGAGGAAACGGTGCCAGGCGTGCGCATCGTGGCCGGCCGGCAGGGGTTGCTGCGGCTGGCCAACCAGATGCACAGCCTGGGCTCGGAGGCGGCCTTGCAGCTGTTGCTGGCCACTGTGCCTGGTGGCGCCCATGTGTTGCTGACGGCTCCGGTGGAGGTGCTTGCTGTCTGCCTGCAGGGCAGCGCGGCCCGCCCGCTGGTGGCGCTTGATGGGCAGCCACGCTCGGTGGTGGAGGCCTACAACGTCGTCAAGGTCTTGCTGCAGGCGGGCGAGGTGCATCCGGTGCTGGTGCCCATGGCGCCGGGCGCGCCTGGGCCACGCGCACGTGGTGGCGCGCATGTCCGTGCCGACGCGCAATGGCAGTCGCTGGACGCGCCGGTGCAGGCCCTGGCGCGTTGCGCCCAGACCCACCTGGGCGAGGATTTGCAAATCTGGCCAGTGGCGTATGATGACTGCCGCGACACATCTGCCGACCGCGTGCCCGAATCGTGGTGGCTCAAGGTGTTGGACAGCGCACTCGTCTTGTCCGGCCGCGACCGGTCAATGGCATTGACCACCGTGGCCACGCCAGGCGCAGAATCGGACCTTCGGAGAAGTTGATGTACACCGCCAAAGGCACTCTCGATCGAGATGACCAGTTGCGCCAGTACAGCCCGCTGGTGCACCGGCTCGCGCATCACATGATCGCCAAGCTGCCAGCCAGCGTGGAGGTCGACGACCTGATCCAGGTGGGCATGATCGGCCTGACCGAGGCCTTGACACGTTTCGAGCCGTCGCAGGGCGTCCAGTTCGAGACCTTTGCCAGCCAGCGCATCCGCGGCGCCATGCTCGACGAATTGCGGGACGGCGACTGGATGTCGCGGGGTTCGCGCAAGCTGCAGAAGGACATCGAACTGGCGGTGCACCGGTTGGAGCAGCGCCTGGGCCGTGCGCCCAAGGAATCCGAGATCGCCCAGGAAATGGACATGACCTTGCCGGAGTACCAGCAGACCCTGGCCCGGGTGCGTGGCACCCAGCTGGTCTACCTCGAAGACATTGGCGGCAAAGGCGACGACGAGGACCACTTCCTTGACCGCTACTTGCCGGCCGACGCGGAGGCCGATCCCTCCGCCTTGCTGGGCGACCAGCGCATGCGCCGTTCCCTGGTGGATGCCATCAACAAGCTGCCCGAGCGCGAACAGCATGTGATGAGCATGTACTACGAGCACGACATGAACCTGAAGGAAATCGCCGCCGTGCTGGGCGTCACCGAATCCCGGGTCTGCCAGTTGCACAGCCAGTCGATTGCCCGCCTGCGTGCCAAGTTGCGCGAGCACTGAGCTTTAGAACTTGTCCGTAAATTTGGCGCGGCCCTGCCCAATTTGCGGACAAGTTCTTAGCCCACCCCCATCTCCACCCCGACGCAAGGCACTGTCACCACCTCGAGGGGGCGACATCGGCCGTCCGGCAGAGCCGGCCCGATGGTTTTCTGGGCGGAGGCACGCGTTCTGGCTGTCGGCGCCGTATCACGCCTTGAATGAAGTGTTGTTGCTCATGCGAGGCAAGCCTCCCAACATGCCGCCCGGTTTGCCGAGGCGGGCATAGGCGTTGGCCTGTTCCGCCGGAAACAGGGTGCCCAGAGCCCGGTTGACGGCTGCGCTGCGGGCCAGCAACTGTTTCTGCAGGTTGTCCAGCCGGGCGTTGACCACCGTCAGCCGGGGCTGCCAGGTGGGCAGGTCGTCGGGTTGGGTGGTTTGATAAATTTGCTGAAATTGTTGAATGGCCCGGGCCAGGGCCTCGGTCCGGGCCGGCAAGGCGTCGGCGTCCTGGGCCTTGAGCGCATTTTCCACCAGCTCCAGCTGGTGTTCCACCAACGCAAAATGGTCGCCCAGAGCGACCATCGTGTTGTTTGCAGCGGGATTGGTCGGCAACGGTGGGGCTCCTCAGGTGAACCCGGGCACCCTGGCCTGGGCGGGCTTACTTGGATGCCACGCCCAGCATGTCGCGGGCGTTGGCCAGCAGCTTGTCGGCCACGGCCTCGGCGTTGATGCTGAACGTGCCATTGGCGATGGCGTTCTTGACGGCTTCCACCTTCTTCGCATTGAACACGTCGCCACCGGCACGCGCCACGCTGGCCGTGATGGTCTGGCTGACGGCCGACAACGAAACGGTCACACCTGCCTCGGGCATTTGGGTGCCTGCTTGCGAGGTGGAGGCGGACAACCTGTCCGCAGGCTTGCCTGCCCCTGTGGTGGCACCGGCTGGCTTGTCTGGCAGGTTGTTGATCTTCATGGTTCTCTCCAAGCCCTGAAGGGGCGTCTTGGGAGTTTTATCGACCGATGAGGTCTGAACTTTACCCCTATTTTCAAGAAATTTTGACTGAGATCACATGTCGACCGACACCGTGGCATCGCGCTTGACCCGGCCCGAGACGACTTTACCGGAGCCCAATTTAACACGGACCGGCTGACCGACGAAACCATGGCTCATGGCGCGGCCACTGGCGCTGAGGTTGAAGCGGGCCTGGGTCACCACCACTTTCACCTCGGTACCGGCGTTGAACACCTGCACCGGGCGCACCATGCTTTGGCGCAGGACCTGCCCCGGCATGAGTCCGCGCGCGGCGGTGACGCCGACCCAGTCGCTTTGTTGGGTCAACACCGGGGCCGGATGTTCAGCCCAGTCCACTTCACCGGGCTGTGCGTCCCCGGCGCCGATGACCTCGCCCGGTGCCACCGGGCGGGTGACGATCCAGGCCGGTCCCCAGACCTTGACCGTGACCGGCAGGAACACATTCCAGGCGGTGGGCCCGTCGACACAGCGCAGGCCAATGCGGCTGCGGCCCCAAAGCCGGGAGCCGCGCGGCAAATACGGTTCGATCTTGGCGCAGGGGGCGAGCTGCAGGCGGGTATCGAGCTGGCCGATCACCAGCTCCGGGCGCAGCGCTGTGCCCTTGTCGGTGGCGCCGGTGTCGGCCTTGAGGTGTTCGGCGGCCCAGTTTTGCGCCAGGCTTTGCAGGGGCAGCTCCAGGCCCGGCGCCGGGGTGGCCATGGCCGGGGCCCAGGCCAGTATCGCTGCCCACAGCGCGAGCTGGCCCAGCCACGCCCAGGGCGTGGAAAGGGGGGGGTAGGGGCGCAGCAGGTTCATGGCGGGAGTGGAGCAGGTCAGGCGCGTGCGCCCGACGCCGCTAATGTAGCCGCCGGGCCGGGCCGGCAAGGCGCGGAAATGGACCGCCAAACCCGCGCTTTTCCGACCATGGTCGACCCTCAAGATTTCCATAATCGACGCACGCCAGGGGTCTGCCCCGGCACCGAGTTCCCCTAACCCGCGAGGTGCGTATGTTCGAGCAATTCACCCAACGTCTGGACAGCATGTCCAACGCGCTGGTGCTGCGTGCGCAACGCCAGCAGGTGATCGCCAGCAACATCGCGAACGCCGACACGCCGGGATTCGTGGCACGCGACTTCAATTTTGCCCAGGCGCTGGCCGATGCCAACGGGGGCGTGCGCCGCGGCACCGACCCCTTGGCCACCGACAGCCGCCACCTGCGCCTGACCAGCAGCGAGACCGGTACCGGCACGCAACTGGCCTATACCGTGCAGACCCAGCCGGCCTTGGACAGGAACACGGTGGACATGGACCGCGAACGGGCCAATTTCACCGACAACGCGATCCGTTACGAGTCCACCCTGCGTTTCATCAACGGGCATGTGAAGACCATGCTCAGCGCCATCCAGGGCCAGTGAGCCTGAAGGAGCCAAACCATGTCGATGTTCAGCATCTTCAACGTGTCGGGAAGCGCCATCAGTTCGCAGGCACAGCGGCTCAACGTGGTGGCCAGCAACCTGGCCAACGCCGACGCCGTGGCCGGGCCCGACGGCAAGGCCTACAAGGCGCGCCAGGTTGTCTTCGAAACCTTGCCCATGGGCTCGCAGGCGGCACAGGGCGTCAAGGTGCAGAACGTGTTCGAGAGCGACGTGCCCAACCGCAAGGTGTTCCAGCCCCAGCATCCCAGCGCCGACGCCCAGGGCTACGTGACCCACTCCAACGTCAATCCGGTGGAGGAGATGGTCAACATGATCTCGGCTTCGCGCTCCTATCAGAACAACGTGGAAGTGATGAACACGGCCAAGAGCCTGTTGCTCAAGACGCTGCAGATGGGCCAGTGAGCCCCACGACCACCACCAGGAGCACAACATGGTAGATACCGTCAGCAACACCAGCAGCAACGTGCTGGCGACGTCGAGCGCCGCCAGCGCCGCGTCCAAGCAGACGCCGCAGGAAATGCAGGACCGTTTTCTCAAGCTGATGGTGGCGCAGCTGAGCAACCAGGATCCGCTCAATCCGATGGACAACGCCGAACTGACCACGCAGATGGCGCAGATCAACACGGTGACCGGCATCCAGCAGCTCAATGATTCCCTCAAGGCCATGACGGCGCAGTTCGGCACCCTGCAGGCGATGCAGGGTACCTCGCTCATCGGCCGTACCGCCATCGTCAACGGCAACATGCTTGGCTACGACGCCGAGGGTGGCAAGGCCCATGGTGGCGTGCTGCTGCAGGCTGCTGCCGACAGCGTGAAGGTCGATGTGCTGGGTCTGACCGGCCAGGTGCTGGGCACGGTGGACATGGGTGGCCTGCCCGCTGGCCAGCACAGTTTCGACTGGGACAGCGCCGGCATTGACCGCAGCCTGGTCAGCGGTTTCCGGGTCACGGCGACCAAGTCCGGCGAGCCGGTCACGGCCAACCCGCTGTCGATGCTGCGTGTCGAGTCGGTGGGCATGGTCGATGGCAGCATCCGCCTGCGCACCGAGGGCCAAATGGCTTATGCCTATGGCGACGTGCTGGCCTTCCAGTAAGACCGCGACTTTCACTTCCCCGATCTGAGCGACATTCACCGGAGTCACCCATGAGTTTCAACATCGGCCTGTCCGGCCTGCGTGCTGCCAGCGGCAGCCTGGACGTCATCGGGCACAACATCGCCAACGGCAACACGGTGGGCATGAAGGCCGGCCGTGCGCAGTTTGCCGAGCTGTACGCCACCTCCATGGGTGCGGTCGGCGGCGGCACCGGTGGTATCGGGGTGGAGCTGGCCAACGTGCGCCAGATGTTCACCCAGGGCAACGTCACCATCACCGGCAACGACCTCGACCTGGCCATCAACGGCCAGGGCTTCTTCGAGGTGGAGCTGACCGATGGCACCTCCGCCTATACCCGTGCTGGCGAGTTCAATCTCAACAAGGAAGGCTACATGGTCACCGCCCAGGGGGCCAAGCTGCAGGGTTACCCGGCGCAGGATGGCGTGATCCTCTCGGGCGCGGTGGCGCCCATTCGCTTCCCGACCAATGAGGGCATCGAGGCCAAGGCCACGACCCAGATCAACGCCCAGCTCAACCTCAACGCCAGCGCGGCCGTGCAGACCGGTGACCTGGCCACCGGCTTCACGCCGCCGCTGCAGACCTATGGCACCTCGCTGGTGACCTACGACACCCAGGGCAACGAGGTGCCGGTCAGCCTGTATTTCGTCAAGACCGCGGCCAACACCTGGGACGTCTACGCCAAACCGGCCGATGTGCCTGGTGCCACCGCCCCCATGCCCACCACGCTGCTGGGCAACCTGACGTTTGACGAAAAAGGCATCCTGACCCAGGCGTCGGTGGATGCGCTGGACACCTGGACCCTGGAGGTGCCCAACCTCGCCGCCACGACCGACCCCGACGCGCCCGTGATGCTGCCGGTGTCGCTGGCTCGGGGTGGCGGCGTGACCGACATCGGTCTGTCCGAGGTGACGCAGTTCGCCTCGCGCTTCGCGGTCAACCTGCTGGAGCAGGACGGCAATGCCCCGGGCCAGTTCACCGGCATCAGCATCGGCGAGGACGGCATCATCGAGTCGCGCTATTCCAACGGGCAGACCAAGGTGGCCGGGCAGGTGACATTGACCAACTTCCGCAATCTGCAGGCCTTGGAGCCCCAGGGCGGAGGCTACTGGCGCAGCAACTCCGACGCCGGCACGGCGGTGCGTGGCACCCCCACCACGGCGGGCTTCGGCCTGTTGCGCCAGGGGGCGCTGGAGGAGTCCAACGTCGACATCACCGCCGAACTGGTCAACATGATCACCGCCCAGCGCAGCTACCAGGCCAACGCGCAGACCATCAAGACACAGGACCAGATCTTCTCGACGCTGGTCAACCTGCGCTGAACCTGGCCTTGCACGCACGCCCACCTGAGGAGCCCCTGCCATGGACCGCATGATCTACACCGCCATGAGTGGCGCCAGCGCCGTCATGAACCGGCAGCAGGCGATCACGAACAACCTGGCCAACGTCTCGACCAATGGCTTTCGCGCCGAACTGTCCACCTTCCGCTCGGTGCCGCTGCAGGGTTCGGGCGCCAGCACCCGCGTGTTCGCGCTGGAAGCCACGGCCGGCCACCTGGAGACGCCGGGCACGCTCAATTCGACCGGGCGCAACCTGGACGTCGCGGCGGTGGGCAACGCCTATTTCGCGGTCCAAGGCCTGGACGGCACCGAGGCCTACACCCGGGCCGGCAACCTGCAGGTGGCGGTGGACGGCACCCTGACCGGTGCCACCGGCCGCCCCATGCTGGACGACGGCGGCGCGCCGATCGCCGTACCTGAGAACTCGGAGGTGGCGATCGCCTCCGATGGCACCGTGTCGGCACGCCGTGGCACCGAGGTTCCGCAGCTGCTGGGCCGCCTCAAGCTGGTCACGCCCAACAACGAGGTGCGCCTCAAGCGCGGCGACGATGGCCTCTACCGTGCGCCGGACCGCGCGCCGCTGCCCCAGGACGCCGAAGCCCGGCTCAAGGACGGCATGCTCGAAGGGTCCAACGTCAATGCGATCGAGGCCATGGTCGGAATGATCGCCGTGGCACGCCAGTTCGAGCAGCAGATGCGCCTGTTGCAGACGGCCGAAAAGAACGACCAGACCGCCGCCCAGCTTCTCGGCCTCAACGGCTGATGGATAACGGAGGAAACCCATGATCAATTCGCTGCAAATCGCCAAGACCGGCATGCAGGCCCAGCAAACCCAGCTGGACGTGATTTCGCACAACCTGGCCAACGTCTCGACCTCCGGTTTCAAGCGCGGCAACGCCGTGTTCGAGGACCTGATCTACCAGAACCTGCGCCAGGTGGGGGCGAACTCGTCGGACCAAACCACGCTGCCCACCGGCCTGCAGCTGGGTCTGGGCGTGCGCACCGTGGCCACCGCACGCTCCTACGCACAGGGCGCGTTGCAGCAAAGCGGCAACGAACTCGACGTCGCCATCAACGGCAACGGCTTCTTCCAGGTGGAACTGCCCGACGGCAGCACCGCCTACACCCGTGACGGCAGCTTCAAGCTCAGCGCCCAGGGTGAACTGGTCACCGCCAGCGGCTACCGCGTTCTGCCCGGCATCGCCATCCAGGACCCGGCCACCCGTTCGGTGACGATTTCGGCCGATGGCACGGTCAGCGCGGTGGTGGGCAACAACCCCACGCCACAGGCCTTGGGCACGCTGGAGCTGGCCACCTTCGTCAACCCGGCCGGCCTGGAGCCGCGCGGACAGAACATGTTCAGCGAAACGCCGGCCTCGGGCAACCCCATCACCGGCGCGCCCGGCAGCGAGGGCCTGGGCACGGTGATGCAAGGTTACCTGGAACAGTCCAACGTCAACGTGGTGCAGGAACTGGTCAACATGATCCAGACCCAGCGCGCCTACGAAATGAATTCCAAGGCCATTCAGACCTCGGACCAGATGCTCCAGCGCCTGGGCCAGCTCTGAGGGGCCGCCTGATTGAGTCGCCATGAAACACCAGAGAACCCGGAGGTGACCCGTATGAACCAGGTCCTGCATTTCCCACGCAGCCTGCTGGCCTTGGGCCTGGCAGGTGTGCTGCTGGCCAGCGGTGGCTGCGCCAACCTGTCGCAGGTTCCCGACGTCGAGGTCGTCAAGGCCGAGCCCATCCGCTGGCCGCAGGCACCGCGCGCCGGCACGGCCGAGGCCATTCCCACTGGCAGCCTGTTCGCCTCGGCGAACTACCGCCCTGGCTTCGAGGACCCGCGCGCGCGCGTGGTGGGCGACAGCCTCACGATCCAGATCACCGAACGTGTGACCGCCAGCCAGAAGTCCTCGTCCACCGCCAACCGGGCGTCGGGCCTGGAGGGCAGCGTCACAGCCTTTCCCTTCCTCAAGTCCACCCTGCTTGACAAGCTGAGCGCCGGCGCCGAAAGCAGCAACACCTTCAAGGGTGACGGCGCCACCGACACCGCCAACACCTTCACCGGCGCCATCACGGCCACGGTGGTCGAGGTCCTGCCCAACGGCCACCTCGTGGTGGTGGGCGAGAAGCAGATCGGCGTCAACCAGAACGTGGACGTGCTGCGTTTCTCGGGCACGGTGGACCCGCGCACCATCGCGCCGGGCAACACCGTGCAGTCCACCCAGATCGCCAACACCCGCGTGGAGTCGCGCGGTCGTGGCGCGCAGTTCGATGCGCAGACATTTGGCTGGCTTTCCCGCTTCTTTTTGACGCTTCTGCCCTTTTAAGTTTTCCGACAATCGGTTTCATGGGGTCGGCACAGCCGTCAGGCGTGCCGGACCTCAGGGAAAGGTCCCCATGAAACACGTGTCGAAACTCCGCTTCCTGCCCCCGTTGGCCACCGCGCTGGCGCTGCTGGCCAGCCTGTGGGCCATGCCCGCCCAGGCGATCCGCATCAAGGAAGTGGCGGCCGTGCAGGGCGTGCGCACCAACCAGCTCACCGGCTACGGCTTGGTGATCGGCCTGGACGGCACGGGTGACCAGAGCACCCAGATGCCCTACACCAACCAGAGTCTGAACAACTACCTGCAGCAGCTCGGGATCAGCCTGCCGCCGGGGCAGCGCCTGCAGCCCAAGAACATCGCCGCCGTGTTGGTCACCGCACAATTGCCGGCCTTTGCGCAGCCCGGGCAGGCCATCGACGTCACCGTGTCTTCCATCGGCAACGCCAAGTCGCTGCGCGGCGGCACGCTGATCTCGGCCCCGCTCAAGGGCGTCGACGGCCAGATCTACGCGCTCGCGCAAGGCAACCTGCTGGTGGGCGGCGCGGGCGCCTCGGCCGGCGGCAGCAGCGTCACCATCAACCACCTGAGCGCCGGACGCATCCCCGGCGGTGGTCAGGTGGAGCGCAGCATCGCCACGCCGCTGAACATCGGCGAGACGCTGGACCTGGGCCTCACCGCCGCCGATTTCCAGACCGCGCGTCAGGTGGCCCAGGCCATCAACCAGGCCAAGGGTGCCGGCACGGCACGCGCGCTCGACGGCCGCCGCGTGCGCGTGAAGGCACCTGTCGATGCCGACGAACGCATCGCCTTCCTGGCCGACATCGAGGAGCTGTCCCTGCAGGGCAGCGCCCCCGCGGCCAAGGTGGTGGTGAACGCCCGCACCGGTTCCGTCGTGATCAACCAGGCCGTGTCGCTGGGCGCCTGCGCGGTGGCGCACGGCAACCTGTCGGTCAGCATCAGTTCCACGCCGCAGGTGAGCCAGCCCAACCCGTTGTCCACCGGCGGACAGACGGTGGTGACCGAGCAGGCCAGCATCCAGATCAGCCAGGACAAGGGCGCGCTCATCAAGATCGACGCCTCGCCCCAGCTGACCGACGTGGTCAAGGCGCTCAACGCGCTGGGCGCCACGCCACAGGACCTGGTGGCCATCCTGCAGGCCATCAAGGCCGCTGGGGCCTTGAACGCGGAGCTGGAGGTGATCTGATGAGCCCCTCAACGGTATCCCTGGGTCAATCGCGCGGTCTGGCCGCCGATGTCAATTCGCTCAACAACCTCAAGGCGCAGGCGGGCAAGGACCAGAAGGGCGCGGTCAAGGAAGCGGCCAAGCAGTTCGAGGCGCTGTTCATGCGCGAGCTGCTCAAGAGCATGCGCGAGGCGACCATGAAGTCTGGCCTGGTGGACAGTGAGACCGGCGACCTGGGTGCCGATCTGCTGGACCAGCAGTACGCCAACCAGATGACCGGCCTGCCCGGCGGCCTGAGCGCCATGATCGAGCGCCAGCTGTCGCAGCAGATCACGCCCAGCGCCATCCCGACCGATGCCGCCAAGGTGGGCGAACCGGGTGCCACCAAGGCCGTGCCGCACAGCACCATCGATCGCGCCGCGGCCAGCGGCTCGCGCCAGCAGCAGTTCGTGTCCAGGCTGGGCGACGCCGCGCAGCAGGTGGCCGCCGAGGTGGGCATACCGGCCAGCTATATGCTGGGCCAGGCCGGCCACGAGACCGGCTGGGGCCGCAGCGAGATCAAGCAGGCCGACGGCAGCAACTCCTTCAACGTGTTCGGCATCAAGGCCGGCAAGGGCTGGACCGGCAAGGTGGCCGAGGTCACCACCACCGAATACGTGGACGGCCAGCCGCAGAAGGTCAAGGCCAAGTTCCGCGCCTACGACAGCTACGCCGACGCCTTCCGCGACTACGCCCGCATGATCAGCCAGAGCCCGCGCTACGCCAAGGTCATGGACAACCTGCATTCGGCCCAGTCCTTTGCCTCCGGCCTGCAGCGCGCCGGCTACGCCACAGATCCGCAGTACGCCACCAAGCTCAGCCGCGCGATCAACACCGCGCTGAATCTTCAGCGCGCACAGGCCTGAGCACTGGCACGCACTGAAAGCACGCCATGAGCAGCCTCAACATCGCCAGCCGCGCCCTGACCACCAACCTGGCGGCCCTGCAGGTCGTTGGGCACAACATCGCCAACGTCAACACGCCGGGGTTCTCGCGCCAGTCCGTGCAGCTCACCACGGCCGGCGGGCAGAACACCGGCAGCGGCTACTTCGGCAAGGGCGTGGAGATGGTCGGCGTCGACCGCGCCTACAGCAGCTTTCTGACTGTCGATGCCTTGTCCACCTCGTCGGTGGCGGCGGGCGACGAGGCCCGCTACCAGCGCCTGCAGCAGCTCGAGGCCCTGTTTCCTCTGGGCGAGAGCAGCCTGGGCGTGACGCTCAACAACGCCCTCAACGCCTGGAACGCCGTCGCATCGTCCCCCACCGATTCGACCGCACGCACCGTGGTGATCTCTCGCGCGGAGGAACTGGCCGCGCGCCTGCGCGATACCGGAGCCAAGCTGGAAGACCTGCGGCTGACCTCCAGCACCCAGCTGGAGGCCACGCGCGGCACCATCAACACCCTCGCGACCAAGATCGCCGAGGTCAACCTGCGTATCGTCGAAGCCTCCGGTGCCGGCCGTTCGCCCAACGACCTCCTCGATCAGCGCGATCAGTTGATGGCCGATCTGAACAAGCACATCCAGACCACCTCCGTCCAGTCGGACGATGGTTCGCTCACGGTGTTTGTCGCCGGCAGCCAGCCCCTGGTGCTGGGCGGACGAGCCGGTGAGATTGTGGTGCAACGCAGCGACGCCGATCCGCTGCGCACCGATGTTTTCATCCGCCAGGCCGGGCAGGACGTGCCGCTCAACGAGAGCTTTCTGGGTGGTGGTTCGCTCAAGGGCATCCTGCAGTTTGTCAACACAGACCTGCCCAACGCCGTCAACGCGTTGGGGCGACTCACCGTGTCGCTGGTCGAGCAGGTCAACGCCCAGCACCATCTTGGCCTGGACCTCAATGGCCAGCCAGGGGGGGACATCTTCACCGTCGCGGCCATGCCCACCGGCGTGGGCACGCCGGGCAGCGCGCAGATCACACCCACCGTGGTCGACCCGACCGCTCTGGTGGCTACCGACTACGAACTGCGCTTCACCACCGCCACCGACGGCGTGCTCACCCGCCGTGCCGACGGCAGCACCCAGCCCTTCGTGGTGGACACCGGCACGACGCCGTACTCTGTCTCGGTCGATGGGCTTCGCTTCGACATCGCGGCACCGGCCAGCACCCAGCCCGGCGACGTCTACACCTTGCGACCCTACGCACGCGCCGCCGCGAGCATCGACGTTGCCATCGCCCAACCGCAGAGCCTGGCGGCCGCCAGCCCGGTCAAGCTGCAGACCAACCTGGGGCTGACCAGCAGCCTGACCGTCGAATCGCTGCGGCTGACCGGTGGTTCCGCCGCCGGTGTACCCGTGGCGGGCTTCGGCCTGGTCTGGAACGCGGGCACCGGTGCCTTCGACGTGCAGGTGCCGCCCGACCCACCGCTGCCGGCCGCGCCCTACAACATCTCCGTGGTGACGCCGCCCGGCCCCTATTCGCCCGGGGAGCCCATGACCTTCACGGTCAACAACAACGGTGTGCTGGCCTCCTATTCGCTGACCCTGCGTGGCGCGCCGCAGGCCGGCGACAGCTTCAGCCTTTCGCGTGGCACCGGCACCGAGATGAACCAGAACTTCGGCAACGCCCAGGGCATGCTGGATTTGCGCGATGTGCCCAGTTTTGGTGGTGTCACGCTCGCAGATGGTTACGTCAGTGTCTTCTCCGGCCTCGCCGGCACGGTGCAGGCGGGCAAGTTCGCCGCCGAATTCTCGACCACCGCCGCCACCAATGCAGAGACCGTGCGCGCCAACTACTCGGCGGTCAACCTTGACGAGGAGGCCGCGCGCCTGCTGCAATACCAGCAGGCTTACCAGGCCGTGGCCAAGTTCCTGCAGACGGCGCAGAGCACCTTCGACGTGCTGATCAACAGCTTCAGCTGAGCCTAGACTGAATCGGAGAGCCTCATGAGCCTGTATCGGATCGCGACCGCCAACGCCTACGACCGCACGGTGCACAACATCAACCGGCGCCAGTCGGAGATCGCGCAGTCGCAAGAGCAGTTGTCCTCCGGCAAGCGTGTGCTGCGTGCCAGCGACGACGCCGTGGCCGCCACACTGGCCGAGCGGGCCCAGAACCGCCTGGCCCGCACCGAGGCCGACCTCGCCGCGCTGGATTCGTCGCGCAGCGCGCTGGTGCAGGCCGAGAGTGGCCTGGGCGAGGCCAGCGAGTTGCTGCACCGCATCCGTGAGCTGGTGGTGCAAGCGGGCGACCCGGTGCTGGCGCCCAACAGCCGGGAAGACCTGGCCAAGCAGATCGAAGGCCTGCGCGAGCAAATGCTGGCGGTGGCCAACCGCCAGGACGCCAACGGTTTCACGCTTTATGGTGGTCTGGGCGGTGCGGCCAAGCCCTTTGTCGATCTCTATGGCCCGCAGGCGGGCGTTCGCTTCGACGGGCAGGATGGCCAATACGCCGCCACCGAGGACGCGTTGCCGCACAACATCAACGGCAAGGCCGTGTGGATGCGTGTGCCACAAGGCAACGGGGTGCTGGTCACCTCGCTGGGCAGCGCCAACACCGGCACAGCCGGTGGCAGCGTGGCCGTCAATTCGGCGGTGGACCTGCCCGTGCCGGCGCCCACCTATCGGGTCGATTTCACGGACGATCCCGCCAGCACCAACGTGCCCGCGGACAAGCTCGTCAGCATCTACGATGCCTCGACCGGTGCGCTGATGGACCTGTACGACAGCAGCACCGGCCTGCCGCTGACCCCGGCCACCAGCCAACCCTACGTGGCCGGCATGACGCTGGCGGTCGCGCCCACCGCGGGCGACATCGACGTCACTCTTACGGGCGCGCCCGACAACGGCGACTCGCTCTATCTGCGCCCCGGCGTGCCGCCGGCCTTGCCCGACGCCTATACGGTGGAGGCAGACACCGGCAACACCAGCTCGGTCTGGTCCGACCAGACCGAACTCAGTGGCGCACCCCTCTCTGGCGACCGCTACCGAGTCGAGTTTTCGCAAAGCGGCACCACCATGCAGTTCCGCGTGCTCAACCTGACGACCGGGACCGAGGTGGTGGCGCCAACCGACTACGTCGATGGCAAGACCGTCGACTTGGAGAACGGCGCCATCAGCCTGCAGATGCATGGCCAGCCAGCGGCTGGCGACAGCATCCTGGTGGAGCCCAGCGTCAACAGCGACCTGTTCAATACCATGCAGAACATCATCGATGCGCTGCGTTACCAGGGCAGCAATCAGCAGGGCGAACTGCCGCACCAGATCAGCCGTGGCCTGAAAGAGCTCGACACTGGGTTGGACCGCATCTTGGATGCGCGCGGCCGTGTGGGTGAATGGCTCAACCGCGCCGATTCGATGGAGACCCTGTTCAACGACAAGTCCGTTTTTTATCAGAAGGAACAGTCGACCCAGGAAGACCTCGACATGGTCAAGGGCATCTCCGAATTCCAGAGCCGCCAGACCGCGTTGCAGGCCGCGCTGCAGTCCTACGCGCAGGTGCAAAAACTCTCGTTGTTCCAGTACATTGCATAGATCGGCAACACCTTGTCCGCCAAGGGGCGGCCTTGACCGCTCGCCATGTCACTGAACATACTCGATCATCTGGCCCTGGCTTACCAGCCTGTGTGGGGCCCGCAGCGCCAGCTGGCCGCCGTGCGACTGCGCGTGTGCGCCCTGCATCCCGAATCGGTGGACGCCTCGCACCTGCTGCACCTGCTGGCCGAAGAGCGCCAGCCTCACACCCCGGTCCTGCTGGTGTCCTTCGTCGACCGCGCGCTGCTGCTGCAGGCACTGGAGATGTCGCCGCAGGAAGGGGTGTGGATCGAGCTGCCCGACGAGGGCGAGTTCGTCACCGAGGACCTGCGCCAGCGCACCGCCCTGGCGCGGCACATGGGGCACCAGCTGGTGCAATGCGCGCCGCTGGCCCGTGTGCGCGAGCGGGCGCTTGCGGCGCAGGGGCAGGTCGCACCCGGCATGCATTTGCTGCACCTGTGGCCGGAGGAAGTGGCGCTGGCGCTGCGCGCCGCGACCGACCGCGGGCAGGGTGGCCAGGGGCTGCTGCGCCGCACCGAGAGCCCGATCCTGTCCGGGCAGATCTACCAGAACATCGGCAGCGGCGTGCTGGCCGCCCATTGCCTGGACGACCGCCGCGCCTGGGGCATCTGCGACTGGCCGGCGGACGACGTCCTGCACCAGCACCGCCACCAGTCGATTGCCTGCGACCGCAGCGCCGTGCTTCGCACCCTGCGCGCGCTGGAGCAGGACCTGTCGATGGAAGAGGTCGAGGACCGGCTGCACCTTGATCCGGTGCTGACCTACCGCATGCTGCGCATGGTCAATTCGGTCGGGGTGGGCGTGAGCCGCGAGGTGTCGTCGATCCGCCATGCGCTGATGCTGCTGGGCATGACCAACGTGCGCCAGTGGCTCAACGAACAGCTCGCGGTGGCCAGCACCGAGGCGGCGCTCAAGCCGGTGCGCCAGGCCATGGTGTTGCGCGCGCAGCTGATGGAGTACCTCATGGACGCTGGCCTCGAACACGAGCTGCGCGCCGAGATCTACACCACCGGGCTGTTCTCCCGCATCGACGGCCTGCTGCAGGAGCCGCTGCCCGAGGTGCTGGAGCGCATTCCGCTGTCCGGGCGCATCAACGACGCCCTGCTGAACCACCATGGCCCCTACGTGAGCTACCTCGACGTGGCCTGCCACATGGAAGACCCCGCCGCCATGGCCGACCTGCCGCTGATCTGCCACACCCACGATTTCCGGCTCGACGACGTCAACCGGGCCCTGATCCGCATGTTGTGCCATGTGCGGCACAACCCGGTCTGAGCGCCCGCACGCTGGCGCTGGTGTGACAATCCGGCCATGACCGCCATCCACACCCGCGCCCTGGTCCTGTTCTCGGGCGGACAAGACTCCACCACCTGCCTGGCCCACGCGCTGCAGCGCTATGACCACGTCGAAACCCTGGGCTTCGACTACGGCCAGCGGCACCGCGTGGAACTCGACGCCCGCCTGGTGGTTCTGAACGAACTGCGCCAGCGGTTCGCCCCCTGGCGCGAACGCCTGGGCGAGGACCATGTGCTGGACGTGGCGGTGCTGGGCCAGGTCAGCGAGACCTCGCTCACGCGTGACATGGCCTTCGAGATGGAGGCCAGCGGCCTGCCCAACACCTTCGTGCCCGGGCGCAACCTGTTGTTCCTGACCCTGGCCGCGGCGCTGGCCTACCGGCGTGGCCTGCAGGTGCTGGTGACGGGGGTGTGCGAAACCGATTTTTCCGGCTACCCCGACTGCCGCGACGACACCATGAAGGCCATGCAGATCGCCTTGTCGCTGGGCATGGACCGGCGCCTGCTGATCGAGACGCCGCTGATGTGGATCGACAAGGCCGAGACCTGGGCCTGGTCACACGCACTGGGTGAACGCAGCGGCGTGCCGCGGGGCGGACAGGCCCTGGTCGACCTGATCGTGGAACACACCCACACCTGCTACCTGGGCGACCGGGTGCACCGGCATGCGTGGGGTTATGGGTGCGGGGCTTGTCCGGCTTGTGTGTTGCGGGCGAGGGGGTGGGAGGGGTTTGTGGGGAAGCCTGCGGCCTGATTTTTGTTGGCGTTGCCTGGGTGTTGTTGCCATCGTGGCGAGCCGGGCCGAGACCCGGCCAGCAACGACGACAAACCCCTCACCACAAGGCAAGCCTCAAGAATGCCCGATCACAACCCCACCGCCCCACCATCCGTGCGTGTGATCACCATGGTCGCCGAACGCGGCCGCTTGGTCGACGTCGGGTTGGTCTGGCTGTCGGGCCAGTGGCTGGTGGGCGCGGCGATGCTGCCATCTTCGCCCGGGTGCTGGATGTTGCAGAACATGGTCTTGCCATCGGGCGTGATGGCGATGCCGGTGACCTCGCATTGCACCGGCCCCACCAGGAAGCGGCGCAGGGTGTCGGGCGTGGCGACGGCGCCGCGGTAGGTCTCGGTGCCGCTGACGGCCGTCACCTTGCCGCCGTCACCCACCTGGCCCGGCACGGCGGCCAGCATCATGCAGTTGGTCACGTCGGTGTAGGCGCCGTCGTCGGTCTGGATCCACAGCAGGCCGCGCGGGTCGAAGTAGAGGCCGTCGGGGCTGGAGAAGTGGTTCTCGGCGGTCAGGCCCGAGAGGTTGACGTTGGTGGCGGCATCGTCCTCGGCGCCGAACAGGTAGATGTCCCACTTGAAGGCGGTGGCGGCCTGGCTGCCGGTCTCGCGCCAGCGGATGATGTGACCGTTGGCGTTGCCCTTGCTGCCGTCTTCAACGTAGTAGCGCGGGTTGGCGGCATCGGGCTTGAGCTGGCTGCCGGTGGGTGTGCTGCTGGGGTCGACGCGGTTGCTGTTGTTGGTCAGCGTCATGTAGACCTCGTGGTTCTGCGGGTTCACCGCGCCCCACTCGGGACGGTCCATCTTGGTCGCGCCCAGGGTGTCGGCTGCCAGGCGCGCGTGCACCAGCACGTCGGCCTGATCGGCAAAGGGGTAGGTGGTGTTGGCGCTGTCCAGGCCGTTCTTGCCGTGGGTGAGTTCCATCCACTGGCCCGATCCGTCGGCGTTGAACTTGGCCACGTAGAGCGTGCCTTCGTCCAGGTACTTGGCGCCAGCGGCCAGGCCGCCATTGACGTCCCGGGCGTCCCACAGCGCCTTGGAAACGAACTTGTAGATGTACTCGTTGCGCGAGTCGTCGCCGCTGTAGATGACGATGGGCTTGCCTGCCTCGGCCGGCACGGGCCAGGCGCCTTCGTGGTTGAAGCGGCCCAGGGTGCTGCGCTTGACCGGGGTGCTGGTCGGGTTGAAGGGGTCGATCTCGACCACCCAGCCGAAGGTGTTGAAGACGTTGCGGTAGTCGTCGGCCGCCGTGCCGGCGGGGGCGGTCACGGCGGTGTTCCAGCGCACGAACAGGTCGTCGCTGCCGGCGGTGTCCCACAGGTAGGGGCTCTTGCGGCCGTTGGCCATGCCGTAGCGCTTGAGGGCGGCCACGTCGTGCGCGCTGCGCCGGCTGCCGTCGTCGTCGCTGGTGGCGTCGGGGCTCACGCGGCTGATGACGTTGGTGTAGTTTTCCTCGCAGGTGAGGTAGGTGCCCCAGGGCGTGTAGCCGTTGGCGCAGTTGTTGTTGGTGCCGCGCGTCTTGCTGCCGTCGGCCGAGAATTTGGTCTTGACCAGCGCGCTGCCCTTGACCGGGCCGGCGAAGGCCATTTCGGTGGCCGAGGTGATGCGGCGGTTGAAGCTGGAGCCGCGCACCATGGCCATGCCGGCGCCGGTGGCGCCGCGCTTGACCTCGACCACGCTCACGCCGTGGGCGTAGATTTCCTTCTCCACTTCGCTGGCCACGCGGACCGCGCCGGCGGTGCGGCCGTTGGGGTGCAACACGTTGGGGCCGACCACGTATTCGTGGTTCACACACAGCAGGCCACGGTCTGAGCGGCCGGGGGCGTATTGGCCGGCGTCGCTCAGGCCGAAGTAGTACATGCCGTCGTGGCCGTCACCGATGCGCCGGTTGTAGGAGTCGGCGCTTTCGCTGCCGTCGTCCTTCCAGCTTTCCTCGCCAAAGGCCAGCGGGTCGCCCAGCGCGTGCAGGATGCTGACCTGGTAGCCGGCCGGCACGGTGACGATGTCGTTCTTGTTCTTGGGCACGGCGGCAAAACCCAGCTTGAGCGGGTCGGCGGCGTCGGTGCCTCCGCCGCAGGCGCTCAGGCTCAGGCCGCCGAGCAACACGCTGGTCGTCAGGCCAACGCCGCCCTTGAGGGCCTGGCGGCGGCTCAGGCGGGCGGCCATCAGGTCGGCCATGTGCGGGTTGCTGGAGGGGTTGACGTCGTCGCCGTCGTTGAACTGGTCTTTGTTGCTCATGGGTTTCCCGTGAAGATGGACAAGGGGGTGAAAAGAGGGAGGCTGCGGCGGATGCTAGGTGGCGCAGATGACGTTTTCGTGAAGGCTCGATGACGCTTGTGGCGGGTGGGGTGGGGCCGTGAGCGCCTGCTCGGCGGGGCGATAATCCCCGGATGAAATGGACCCTCCCATACCCCCGTGGGCTGGTGGCGCAGGCGCTGGTGCTCTCGCTGGTGGCCTGCGGCGGCGGCAGCGATACGCCGTCATCCGGTGCCACCACCGACCCGGCGCCCACACCCGCGGTGGCCGATCCGTTGCTGGCCAGCCAGTGGCACCTGTTCAACACCGGCCAGAGCGGCGGCACACCCGGCGTGGATGTCGGCCTGAGCGCGGTGGTCGAGCGCGGCGAGGGCGTGAAGGTGGCGGTGGTGGACGGCGCCGTGCAGATCGCCCACCCGGACCTGGCGCCCAACCTGGCGGCGGGCAGCCACAACTACCTCACGGGTGGCAGCGATCCCAGTCCTTCTGAGCCGGGCGCCGGCCAGGCCTTCGATGACAGTGCCGGAGGGCCGGACGATGCCCATGGCACTGCGGTGGCCGGCATCCTGGCCGCGCGCGCCGACAACGGCTACGGCGGCCGTGGCGTGGCACCGGCGGTGCAGTTCATGGCCTTCAACCCGATCGCCCAATCGACCGACATCAACATGGCCGATGCCATGGCGCGGGCCTGGCAGGGCGGTGCGGCGGTGGTCAACAACAGCTGGGGCCCGCCCGACCCGGGCAGCGGCGGCACGGGTTCCTACTACCGGTCCTCGGTGCTGTGGCAGCAGGCGGTGCTGCAGGGCGTGGCCCAGGGACGTGGCGGCCTGGGCTCCGTCTACGTGATCGCGGCCGGCAACGGCGGCGGCGCTGGCGACAATTCCAACCGCGATGGCTACGCCAACTTCCGCGCGGTCCTCACCGTGGGCGCGGTGGACGACCACAACCGGCCCACCAGCTACACCGAACCGGGCAGCAACGTGCTGGTCGCGGCGCCCTCGGGCAACGTGCTGGGCGGGGTGCAGAGCACCGCCGGCGTGCTCACCACCGACATCGCGGGCGCGCGGGGTTATGCCAATGTGTCGTCCTCGCAGGGGGCGGACCACACCGCCTTTTTCGACGGCACCTCGGCTTCGACGCCCATGGTCAGCGGCGTGGTGGCGTTGATGCTGCAGGCCAACCCGCGCCTGAGCTGGCGCGACGTGCGCTGGATACTGGCGGCCACCGCGGTGCCCGCCACGCTGGCAGTGGGCCAGGCCGCGCCCGAGCCCTCGGCCATCAACAGCCACGGCTTCCAGGAGCAGGTCGGCTTTGGCCGGGTCAACGCCACGGCGGCGGTCAACATGGCGCGCGGCTTTGCCGGCGTGGGGGCCGAGAAGAGCTGCCCATCGGGCGTGCTGGCCGGCGGCGGCGTGGATCTGGCCGACAACAGCGGCACCCCGCAGACACTGCGCTGGAGCACCGCCGGCTGCGGGTTGAGCCAGGTCGAGTTCGTCACCGTGCGCGTGGTGAGCAACCACAGCTACTCGGGCGACCTGCGCGTTGTCTTGCGCAGTCCGCTGGGGCGTGTCAGCCGCCTGGCCCTGCCGCACAGCTGCGTGGATGGCGTGTGCACCTCGCTGCTCAGCGGCTACACCTTTGGCAGCGTGCGCCACCTGGGCGAAGGCGCGGGTGGCGAGTGGTCGCTGCTGGTCAGCGACGAACAGGCCGAGGACACCGGCCGTGTGATTTCATGGGAGGTGGTGTTGTATGGACATTGAATCGTTTCTGGGCGCCGCCGGCTTGGCGCTGGTGCTGGCGCTGGGCAGCGGTTGCGCGCAGGCGCAGAAGTCGCCCGCCGCCGCCATCCAGTGGTTCGACGGGCAGGCGTGGGTGGCCGCCACCGAACAGCAGGGCTCGGGTCAGGCTGCCGGCGGCGTGGTGGTGATGGTGGAGGCCGGCAAGGCCGCGGCGCTGCAGGCCGCGCTGGCTGCCAAGGGCCTCAGTCCGCGTCCGCTGGCCGTGGCCGGCGCCTATGAGCTGGCCACGCCGCCCGGTGCCGATGCCTTGCTGCTGACCCACCGTCTGGCCGATCTGCCCCAGCTGCTGCAGGCGCCCGTGCAGGTGGCGCCCAACTGGCAGGCCGTCCTCAAGCGGCGCTGAGGTTTGGAACGTGTCCGTCAATGAGGCGGCCCCGTCTCATTGACGGACAGGTACTTAGCCCGCCAGTCTTGGCACGGTCCAGCTGCGGTCGTGGAAGGCCGCCACGCTGGGCCGGTGGGCGATGGACACCAGGGCGCCGTTCTCGGCCGTCACCCGCTCGCGCAGGCGCTGGTAGAGGGTTTTTTCGGCCGCCTCGTCCAGCGCGCTGGTGGCCTCGTCGGCGAACAGCCAGCGCGGCCGCTTGAGAAAGGCGCGTGCGATCGCCAGCCGCTGCTGTTCACCACCCGAGAGTTTCTGGCCCCAGTTGTTGTGTTCGTCCAGCCGCTCGCCCAGCTGCGGCAGCAGCGCGTCGCGCAAGGCCTGCCGCAGCGCCTCGTCGCTGTACCGCGAGGCGTCCAGCGGATAGGCCAGGGCCTCGCGCAGCGGGCCGTTGGGGAAGTAGGGCCGCTGCGGCAGGAACATCGCGCGTTCGGCGAAATCGGTCGGGCGCTGGACCTCGCCCCGGGTCCATGGCCAGATGCCGGCGAGCACGCGGAACAGGGTCGACTTGCCACTGCCCGACGGCCCTTGCACCAGCAGGTGCTCACCCGCCCGCACCTGCCATTGCAGGTCCGCCATCAGTGGCCGGCCATCGGGCAGCGTGATGTCCAGATCGCGGGTGGCGAACACGCCATCGCCGTTGTCGTGTGCGGCCGGCACGTGGGTGCGGGCCAGGGCGTCGAAGCTGCGTTCGAAGCTGGTCAGGCGGTCGGTGGTGGCGCGCCAGCTGGCCAGTTGGTCGTAGTTGTCGACGAACCACGACAGCGAGTCCTGCACGCGGCCGAAGGCACTGGCGATCTGCATCAGCTCACCCAGCTGGATGGCGCCGCTGAAAAAACGCGGTGCGGCGACCACGAAGGGGAACACCACGGCGGCCTGGCCAAAACCCACGGTGAACCAGGTCAGGCGCTTCTGCGCCTTCAGCAAGGACAGGTAGTTGCCCAGCACCTGAGTGAAGCGCCCGCCGAGGTGGCGGCGCTCGACCGGCTCGCCGCCGTCCAGTGCGATCGATTCGCTGTATTCGCGCACCCGCACCAGGTGGTGGCGGAAGTCGGCCTCCAGGCGCTGCTGCTGGAAGTTCAGGCCGATCAGGGGTCGGCCGATGTAGTGGGTCAGCACGCTGCCCACCAGGCAATACAGCACCGCCATCCAGACCATGAAGCCCGGGATCTCGTACTGGCTGCCGTTGAAGCCGAAACCGAAGGCACCCGACAGGCCCCACAGGATGCCGACGAAGCTGGCCAGCGTGACCAGCGCGTTCAGCAAGCCCATGCTCAGGCCCACGGTGTGGCTGGTGAACAGGTTCAGGTCTTCCTGGATGCGCTGGTCAGGGTTGTCGGGCGGCGCGTCGGGGCCGTTGGCGTAGCGCGCCAGTTCCAGGTGGTAAAAGGCGCGGCCCTGCAGCCAGCGGTCCATGTAGTGGCCGGTGAGCCAGCTGCGCCAGCGCATCTCCAGCAGTTGCGTCAGGTAGAACTTGTAGACCGCGATGATGATGAAGGCGAAGGCCAGGTAGGTGAAGCGGCCCAGCTCGCGCCAGAACACCGCCGCGTCCTTGTTCTGCAAGGCGTCGTAGAACACGCGGTTCCACTCGTTGAGCAGCACCAACATGTAGACCGAGGCGAGGTTGAGCGCCACGATGGCGGCCAGCAGCAGGCGGGCCCGCCACTTCTGGTCGGACTTGAAATAGGGCAGGGCGAGGGCCAGGGCCTGGCCGGCGAACTGCCGGAACATCTGGAATTTGGTGGGCTGGGTCATGGCGCGTTGGGAAGGAAGGTGCGATCGCGACACCATGGATCGCGGACAGGCCGGCGCGGTTCCGCGCCGCCGGCCTCAGGGGTTGGACACGCCAGAGGCGACGTGGCCGGAGGGCACGTGGCGCGCCGCCGATTCGATGTGGCCGGTCTGGTCGTCGAAGAAGAAGTCGGGTTCGAACTCGCGCAGGAACTCGCCCTTGTCCAGCCCGCCCAGGAACATGGCCTCGTCGACCTCGATGTTCCAGTCCATCAGGGTGCGGATGGCGCGCTCGTGGGCCGGCGCGCTGCGCGCCGTCACCAGCGCCGTGCGTATGCGCATGCGGTCCGTGCCTTCCTGCTGCAGGCGGTGCAGGGCTTCGAGCAGGGGCTTGAAGGGGCCGCCGGCCAGCGGCTGGGCGGCCTTGCTGGCTTCGTGTTGCTGGAAGGCGTTGAGGCCCTGGGCCTGGTAGACGCGCTCGGCCTCGTCCGAAAACAGCACGGCGTCACCGTCGAAGGCAATGCGCACCTCGTGCGGGTGGCTGTCGCTGGCGTGCACCGAACGCGGATAGACCTGGGCCGCCGGCACGCCCGCGTCCAGCGCCGCGCGCACGTCGCTCAGGTGGGCCGACAGGAACAGGTTGGCCTTGAGCGGGCGCAGGTAGCGCCACGGCGGCTGGCCGCGCGTGAAGCTGCCGCGTTCGATGGTCAGGCCGTAGTGCTGGGCCGAGCGGAACACCCGCATGCCCGACACCGGGTCGTTGCGCGACAGGATCACCACCTCCACCCGCTGGGTGCCGGCGTCGTTGAAGCTCAGCAGCTTGCGCACCATGGAGAAGGCCACGCCCGGTCGCGCGGGTTGTTCCACCCGCTCCAGTTGCAGCTTCATGTAGGCGCGGTCGTCGCTTTGCTCGAAGACCGTGTTCTCTTCCTCGAAGTCGAACAGGGCCCGCGAGGAAATCGCCACGACGAGCTTGCCGTCCAGGGATGCAGCCATGGTGTTCTACTTCACGAGTTGGTTGAGTTCAATGATGGGCATGAGCACCGCCAGCACGATCAGCATCACCATCAGGCCCATGCCCACGATCAGCAGGGGCTCCAGCAGGGTGGCGAACTGCATGGCGCGGCGCTGGACCTCTTCCCCCAACTGGCGCGCGGCGCGCTCGAGCATGACCGGCAACTGGCCGGTCTGCTCGCCCAGGCGGGCGAACATCGCGACCAGGCCGGGAAAACGTTTCTTGCCGGCGATGGCCGAGGCCAGCGGCGCGCCTTCGCGTACCAGCACCAGGGCGTCGAGGGCGTCGGCGCGCATGGCCCGGTTGCTCAAGGTCTCGGCCGCCGTTTGCAGGGCCTTGAGGATGGGCACCCCGGCGCTGGCCAACATGGCCAGGGTGGCGGCAAAACGCGCCGCGTTGTAGCTGCGCGCCAGGCGCCCGATCAGGGGCAGGCGCAGCCAGGCGGCGTCCAGGCGTTCGCGCAGTGCCGGTTGGCGGTGCGCCCACCACAGGCTGCCCACCGTGCCGCCCGCCACCAGGGCCAGCAGCCAGCCCTGTTCGCGCACCAGGGCGCTGATGGCCAGCATGATGCGGGTCAGCAGGGGCAGGGCGCGCTGGCTGCCCGCGAACACGGCCGCCACCTGAGGCACCACGTAGGCCAGCAGGAACAACACGATCAGCACCGCCACCACGGTGACGATGGCGGGGTAGAGCGCGGCGCCGATGAGTTTGTTGCGCAGCGCCTCGCGCGATTCGAGGTCGTCGGCCAGGCGCTCCAGCACGGTGCCGAGCTGGCCGCTCTGTTCGCCGGCCGCCACCACGGCGGTGTAGGTGGCCGAGAACTCGCGCGGATGCTGCGACAGCGCACGCGCGAAGGCCGAGCCGGCGTTGACCTCGGCACGCAGCGTGGCCACCAGGCGCTGCTGGCGCTCGGTGTCGGCCTCGTCGGCCAGGGCGGCCAGGGCGCGCTCCAGCGGCAGGTCCGCCGCCACCAGGCCGGCCAGCTGGCGCGTCCAGACCGCCAGCGTGGTGGCGCTCATGGCGCGTGGTGTCCACCAGCCGGTGGCCGGGGCGTCGGGCGCGCCGGCATCGGCCATGGCGGGCTCCACCTTCAGCGGCACCAGGCCGCGCGCGCGCAAGGCACCGCGGGCGGCCTTGGCCGTGTCGGCGTCCAGCAGGCCCTTGTTGGCCTTGCCGTCGGCGTCGATGGCTTCGTAGGTGTAGGCGGGCATGAAGGGGATCAGTCGGCGCCGGGCAGCGAGGGACAGGACGTGACGAGCGTGGGGGCCATGTTCAGTCGCGGGTCACGCGCACCAGCTCTTCGCGCGTGGTGACGCCCGAGCGCACCAGGCGTTCGCCGTCGTCGCGCATCAGCACCATGCCGGTGGCCAGCGCAGCGTCGCGCAGTTCGGCTTCGGCGGCCTGGCGGTGGATCAGGGCACGCAGGTGCTCGTCGGCCACCAGCAGTTCGAACACGCCGGTGCGTCCGGCGTAGCCGGTGTGGCCGCAGACCTCGCAGCCTTTGCCGGCGCAGGCCGTGCAGGTTTTTCTCACGAGACGCTGGGCCAGAACGCCCAGCAAGGAGGATGACAGCAGGAAAGGCTCCACCCCCATGTCGGTCAGGCGGGTCACGGCGCTGCTGGCGTCGTTGGTGTGCAGCGTGGCCAGCACCAGGTGGCCGGTGAGCGAGGCCTGGATGGCGATCTGCGCGGTCTCGAAGTCGCGGATCTCGCCGATCATGATGACGTCCGGGTCCTGGCGCAGGATGGCGCGCAGGGCCTTGGCAAACGTGAGGTCGATCCTGGCGTTGACCTGGGTCTGGCCGACGCCGGCCAGTTCGTACTCGATCGGGTCTTCCACCGTCATGATGTTGCTGCGCGAGGCGTCCAGGCGCTGCAGCGCGGCGTACAGCGTGGTGGTCTTGCCCGAGCCGGTGGGGCCGGTCACGAGGATGATGCCGTGGGGCTGGGCGATCAGCGATTCGAAGCGCTGCAGCACGTCGCCCAGCATGCCCACGGACTCCAGGCTGAGTTTGCTCTCGGACTTGTCCAGCAGGCGCAGCACGGCGCGCTCACCATGGGCGCTGGGCAGGGTGGAAACCCGCACGTCGATGGCGCGGGTGCCCAGGCGCAGGCTGATGCGGCCGTCCTGCGGCAGGCGCTTTTCGGCGATGTCGAGCTCGGCCATGATTTTCAGGCGCGAGATCAGCGCGGCGTGCAGTGCCCGGTTGGGCTGCACCACCTCGCGCAGCGTGCCGTCGACGCGGAAGCGCACGCTGGAGTGGCGCTCGTAGGGCTCGATGTGGATGTCGCTGGCGCCGTCGCGCGCGGCCTGCGTGAGCAGGGCGTTGAGCATGCGGATGATGGGCGCGTCGTCGCTGGTTTCCAGCAGGTCTTCGATGGCCGGCAGCTCTTGCATCATGCGCGAGAGGTCGGCGTCGCTCTCGACCTCGCTGACCACCGAGGCGGCGCTCGATTCGCCGTTGGCGTAGGCCGCGCTGATGCGCTGGGCCAGCGTGGCGTTGTCCACCGCCTGATGGCGCAGGGCGCCATGGCGGCGCTGCACTTCGGCGAGCGCGCTCAGCAGCAGGTTGCGCTGGGTGGGGTCGGCGGGCGGCTGGGTGCGGTGCAGCAGCGTCAGCTGCCCGGCGTCGTCTTCCAGCAGCAGCTGGTGTTCGCGGGCAAAGGCGTAGGGCAGCGGGTGTTTCATGCGAGCGGGCACACCGATGTCAAGGCGTCGCGGTCGGCGGCGTGGGGACGGTCCGCGGGGGGGCGCCCAGCGGGTTGTCCATCAGCGGCCGGTTGGGCGCGGGCATCTGCGCCGGCAGCACCGGGGCCTCGTTGATGCCCAGGATGCTGCTGGGCGTGGGCTGCACGTCGCGCTGCGCGGCGCGCAGCATGTCGTAGCGGTCCTGGGTGAGGCTGTCGGTGTGGCGGCCGTCGCGCAGCACCACCGGGCGCAGGAAGACCATCAGGTTGCTTTTCTTGCGGGTGCGCTTGTCGTTCTTGAACAGGTTGCCGAAGACCGGGATGTCGCCCAGCCCGGGCACCTTGTCCTGTTTGCCGTCGTAGCCGTCCTGCAGCAGGCCGCCCAGCACCACGATGGCGCCGTCGTCCACCACCACGGTGGACTCGATGGAGCGCTTGTTGGTCACCGGCCCGGCGGTCGAGGTGGTGGTGCTCTCCACCACATTGCTGACCTCCTGGAACAGGGTCATCTTGACGGTGCCGTCCTCGCCGATCTGGGGACGCACGCGCAGCGTCAGGCCAACGTCCTTGCGTTCGATGGTCTGGAAGGGGTTGACGGCGCCGTTGTTGCTGTTGTTGTTGGTGTATTGGCCGGTCACGAAGGGCACGTTCTGGCCGATCACGATCTTGGCTTCTTCGTTGTCCAGCGTCAGCAGGTTGGGCGTGGACAGGACGTTGGCATCGCCTTCGGACTCCAGGAAACGCGCCAGCGCGCCCAGGTAATAGGTGCCGTTGATGCGCGGCGCCAGCGCGATGTTCAGACCGGTCTGGGGCAGGGCGGTGATGTTGCTGGCGCTCTGGGCGGCCAGGTTCAGGATGTTGCCGGCGGTGCCGAAGTTGGTGCCGATGGCACCGATCAGGCCGCTGCCGGCGCGGCCCACCAGGCCCTGCCACTGGATGCCGAACTCGGCCGCCTTTTCAGCGCTGACCTCGACGATCAGGCTTTCCACGTAGACCTGGGCGCGGCGGCTGTCGAGCTTTTCGATGACGGCGCGCAGCTGGCGGAATTGGGGTTCGGGCGCGGTGATGATCAGCGAATTGGTCGAAGGGTCGGCCTGGATCTGGCCGCCGGTGCTGGGGCCGGCGTTGGCACTCAGCGGCGTGTTGGCGGCCGAGGTGCCGGTGGTGGCGCCGGCCGCGATGCCGGTGTTGCGTGCCATGCCGGTGCCGCCGCCGCCCAGGCCGGTGGATGCGCCGGACAGGCCGCCCGTGGTGGTGCCCCCTTCACCGGCCATGGCCGCCCGCAGGGTGGTGGCCAGCTGGGCGGCGTCGGCGTTCTTGAGGTGCACCACGTGGATGTTGCCGTTGGCGTTGTCGCTGCCTGGGCGGTCGAGTTTTTCCACCAGCGACCGCACCAGCGCCACGCGGGCCGGGTTGGCCGCGCGCAGCACCAGCGAGTTGCTGCGCGGTTCGGCCATCAGGGTGGTCTTGAAGCTGTTGTCGGCCTGGCCCGGGGCGCTGGCGGCGGGCGCCGCGCCGCCGGTGTCGATGAGCTTGAGCACCAGCGGCGCGAGGTCGCTGGCCACCGCGTGTTTGAGCGGGATCACCTCCAGGTCGCTGGCGTTGGACACGTCCAGCGCGGCGATGATGCGGGCGATGCGCTGCAGGTTGTCGGCGTAGTCGGTGATCACCAGGGCGTTGCTGCCCGGTGTCACGTTGATGGTGTTGTTGGGGCTGATCAGCGGGCGCAGCACCGCCACCAGGTTGTTGGGCGATTCGTGGTTGAGGCGGAAGATCTGCGTCACGACCTGGTTGCCGCCCGGCTGCCGCGCGCCGTCGGTGGCCACCGCGACGCCCGAGCTCTGCAGCTTGGCCTCGGCCTCGGGCACCACCTTGTAAAGCCCCTGGGCCTCCACCAGCGCAAAGCCCTGCAGGCGCAGCGCGGCGGTGAACTGGTTGAAGGCCTGGGCCGGCGTGACCGGCCGTTCCGTGGCCAGGTTCATGCTGCCCTTGACGCGTGGGTCCACCACCACGTTGCGCCCGGTCAGCGTGGCCATGGTGCGGGCCACGGCTTCGATATCGGCACCCACGAAGTTGAGCGTGATGGGCTCGCCGGGGCGTGCGGCAGGGGTCGGTGCAGGCACCACGGGCAGCGGCGCCTGTGCCACCGCCAGCAAGGGCAGGATGCTCAGCAGGGCCACCAGCAGGGGGCGGGGGGAAAAGGGATGCGGAAATCCATGCATGGTCTTCATCCTAGGGCAATCCGCGAGCGGCGACCGCTGCGCTGGCCCACAATGTTCAAGAGATTGGACAGCGCGGCCTCGGCGCCTTCGCGGGCCTCGGCTTCGCCGGAAAATCGCAGCCGCCCGCCGACCCACTGGCCTTCGCCGCGCAGCGCCAGGGCGCCGTCGAGGGTGCTGAGCAGCAGGCGGGTGGCGTCGCCCGCACCATCGGTGGGGGCCTGCAGCACCAGGCGGTAGCTGCCCAGCGGGCGCAGGGTCGAGAGCTGGGACGACAGCGCCAGCGCGTCGAGCTGCAGCGCGCCGGCCAGTTGCAGGCGCCCGGCCTGCCAGGTGGCCCGCAGCCCCTGGCTGTGCAGCCGAAGTTGCCCGTCAAGCTGCAGGGTGTTCCAGGGCGTGCCCAGCCCCGCCAGCAGTTGGGTGGGCCATTGGCTCTGGTGGGGGCCCAGGCTCAGGCTGACGCCGCCCCAGCCCGGGCGCAGCACCCAGTCCATGCCGGCGGAGGTGCAGCAGGGGGCGTTGAGATGGAGGCGCAGCACGGGCGCCTGGTCCCAGCCCGGCGACAGCCGCCAGCGCAGGCCCTGGGGCAGGGCGGTGGCGTCGCGGCTGCCCGGGCCGCCGGTCAGCAGCAGGTCGGCCTGGCCGCTCCACACCGTGCCGCTGGCGTTGGGCCACAGCACATGCCCGCCGCTGGCGCGGGCCACGCCGTCTGCCAGCCAGCGCGCCGGTGCGAACAGCAGCAGGGCGAGCGCCAGGCCCAGCAGCCCTCCCAGCCAGGCGCAGCGCTGCGGCAGCGTGGCTGCGGGTGTCGTTCGGGCGCGGTTGGGCCGGCGCGGGACGGCGGGCTTCATGGCGTCCCGGCCAGCGCCGCGCCGCCCAGCACCACCGTGCCGCTCCAGCGGGGGGCGGTGTTGTCGCCCGCGCGCTGCAGGCGCGATTCGATGGGCAGCAGCCGTGCATTGAGCCGGGCCTGGGCCAGCCATTGGGCCAGGGCCTCGGGGGTGGCGGCCGTCAGTGTCACGGTCACACGGTCGCCCACCGGTTCGATGCGGGCGCTGGCGCCGAGGGTCTGTCGGGTGGCGGTTTCCAGCGCCCGCAGGCTGTCGGCCCGGGGCAGGGGCTGGGCACGCTGGCGCTCCAGCAGGCCGCGGGCTTGCTGGGCCATGGCCCGCACCTCGGCCAGTTGCCGGTCGGCCACGGCTTGTTGGGCGGGCACGGCGCGCAGCGCGCGCAGGGCGGGCGCCAGGGCCACGGCCCACAGCAGGTAGGCCCCCAGCACCAGCAGGGCCAGACCCAGCGCGAGCCGTTCGCGCGGCTGCAGGCGTTGCGCGAAGGCGCTGAAGGCGGCAAATGGGGCGTTCATCAGGGGCGGGCCTTGAGGGTCAGGACGGCGGGCTCGCCCGCGAGTTGCACGGTCCAGCCCGCTTCCTGCAGTTCGGCCTGCCAGCCGGCGTCGGCGGTCGTGGGCTTGAAGCCGCGCAGGACCACGTCGCTGGGACCGAATTCCAGGCTGCTGAACTCGGGCGCGGCCTGGGCCAGCGCCTGCAGCACCGACTCGAGGTCGCGCGACGAGGCCTCGCCGGCGTTCTGCCGCAACTCGGCCAGCGCGCGGCGCATCTGCAGCGGCGCGTCCAGCACCAGCGTGGTCTGGGGGAAGGTCTGGGTCAGCAGCTGCCGTGCCTGGGCCTGGGTGGCCAGCAGGTGTCGGCGGCTTTGCCAGGCCTGGACGTTGAGCGCGGCGACCTGCAGCAGCACCACTGCCACCAGGCCCCAGCGCGCCGGGCGCCAGGCGGGTGCGTGCAGCAGGCTGCGGGCCGTGTCGCGCAGCCACTGGCCGCGGCGGGCCTGGGCCGACTGGCTGAATTCGAACTGCGCCAAGTCCCATGGGCCCTGGGCGCTGCGCAGCCAGCGTTCGGGGGCGCTGGCGATCTCGGGCGCGCGGCCGAGCAGGCGCTCGGCGGCCGCGGCGCAGGCCGGCTCGGCCACGCAACTGGGCGTTTCGCTCGCCACCTCGGCTGACACCGACGCCAGCAGCGCGGCCAGGCCGGCCGATGGGGTGTGCTCGTCCACGGCCACCGCCACCACTCCGTGGGGGCCGCTGGCGGCCAGCCAGGTCTGGCCAGCGCATTCAAAGGCCTGTTGTGCCACGGTGGCCTGTGGCCACAGGGCCGGGGCGATGCGGCTCACCGGGCGGCCGGCGGCTTGCAGCGAGGCCAGCGTGGCGCGCAGCCAGGCGGCGTCGCAGGCGGCCACCCACAGGGTCTGGCCGGCCCGGGCGCCGGGCTCCAGCGCCAGGTGCAGCAGGCTGGCGTCGTCCAGCAGGCGGTCTTCGAGCAGGCCGTCGAGCACCGCGCGCAGGCGCGAGACCGGTGCCTTGGGACAGGCCACGTGGTGCCACGACAGGCGTGGCGGTGGCACCAGCAGCACACACGCGGCATCGGCCGGTAAGGCGCTGGCGGCGGCGATGCCGTGGCTGTCGACCCGCTGGCCATCGGCGGAGCGCACCCAGCACCATTCGGGGGCGCCGGGGTCGACTTGGGCGTGGGACTCGCTGGGGGTCAGTACAAGCACAGGGTGTTCTCGGCTGTCGGTTCGGGCCTCATTGTAGGGAGCCCCCCGGGCGGCGCCGCTCACGCCACAGGGTCTGGATGTCCTGGCCGCCGCTGCCGCCACGGTCCACCAGCGAGACTTCTTCGACCACCGTGTCGTCCAGGCGCAGGCGGCCACGCACTTCGAAGAAGCGGCTGGTGGTCTGGAAGCGGTCGCTGGCGGCCAGCGCCTCTTCCAGCTGGGGGAAACGCCGCTTGACGTCGGCGACGGTGGGGAAGTGCGCGGTGGCCCGCTGCACCACCAACTGGCGGGCGAGGGCCATGTCGGTGCCGGGCAGGGCGGCGAACAAGGCCTCGGCGCTGGCGGTGTTGAGGTTGAGGGCGGTGCGCTGCGGCAGCCAGGTGGCGTGGGGCGCCAGGGCCCGCAGGGTGGGCGCCGACAGGCCCAGCCAGCCCAGCTGCGACCAGCGGCTGGGCAGCAGCGGCGCGCCGGGTCGCTGGCGGCCGGCGGGCGTCTGGTCCAGCGCGGCCTGCAGGCGCATGAGGCACAGCGCAAGTTCACCCGGCGACAGACCCAGCTGCTGGAACAGGCGTTCGAAGGCGGTCACGTCGGCGGCCGAAGGTATCGCCTTGCCGTCGCTGGTCTGCACCAGGTTGTAGAGGTTGAGCCGGCCTTGCTGGTCGGTGATCTCGCCCGACAGAAAGGCCTCCAGCGTGTTGTCGGCGTTCTGGTTGCGGTCGGCGGCCAGGAAGCTGGACAGACGCGCTTCGGCCAGCGGCAGGGCCCAGGGTTCGCCCAGGTGGTCGGCGGGTTCGTTGCGGTTGGCGTTCTGGTCTTCGCGCAGGATCAGCCGCGCCCAGTCGAGCGCACCGCCCAGCACCCAGCTGGCCTGCACGCGGGCGCGCTCGGCGCGCTCCACCGCCAGCGCGCGCCACTGGTGCCAGAGGGCGGCCGTGCTCAGCGTGGCCACCAGGGCCACGGTCAGCATGGCCATCAGCAAGGCGGCGCCGCGCTGGTGGGGGTGCTGAGCCCGGCTCACGAGCGCCGCCTCGTCACCACCGGGCGCACCCAGTCGCGCTGCAGGCGCCCGGGCAGCGTGGCGTTGTCGGGCAGTTGCAGCACCAGCCGCACGCCGTCGGGCAGGGTGGGCGCCGTGCCCGCGTCGCCGGAGGCGGTGCCGGTCGCCGAGAGCGGATTTGTCCAGGCGTCGCCGCGGTAATAGAACAGCTCCCAGCCGCTCAGGGGCAACAGGCGCACCTCGCCGGCCACCGGACCACGGCCGTTGTCGGTCCATTGGGCCGCGAGCTGCCAGGCCTGCTGCAGTTCGGACCGCTGGCGCAGGGGTGGCGATTGCCAGCGTGCCCACTGGCCGCTGGTGCTGTGCCGGGTCCAGGCGACCACCCGAAGCCCGGCGCTCTGGTGTTCGTTGTCCAGCGCATCGCGCCGGATCAGGCGCAGCACCCGGCCGTCGTAGTCGATGGCATTGAAATCGACCTGAGGCAACACCGCGTCGAGGTCGGCCACCCACTGGCCCAGCGCGCCCTGCAGTTCGCCCAGCGCCTCGCTGCGTTCGCGCACCACCGCCTGGGTTTGCGCCATGCCGTCGATGGCCCGCCAGCTCATCAGGCTCAGCATGGCCATGATGGCGATGGCGACCAGCAGCTCGACCAGCGTAAAACCGCGTCCGGAGCGCGGTCCGCGACGCATGACGCAGCAGAACCGGGGGACACCGCCGGGCCGGCTTTGCCGGATGGCTGGTGTCGCCCCCTTGAGGGGGGATGCGGCCACGCGCAGCGGGCAAGCGACGGGGGTGGGCTTCATCTCAATAGCGTCCGAGGACCGTGGACAGGCCCAGCAGGACGTTGCCGGCGTTGGACGTCGGATCGTCCACCCGCGCCTCGATGCGGCGGAAGTTGGGGTTGGGCGTGGCCTGCACACCCAGGCGCACCCGCAACTGGCGACCGCCCTGTTCGCAGTTGGTTTCGCTGTCGCCGACGCCGGGCCACTGGCTGGACAGGCGCAGCCGCGCCAGTTCGTTCTCGGCGCAGAGTTGGGCCAGCCATTGTTCTGTCTGGCGCTCGGCTTGCTGGGTGAGGGCGGCGGCGGCCTTGAAGCCGGCGCTGAGGGTGAGCGCGACCACGGCGAGCGCGACCATGATCTCGATCAGCGTGAAACCCCGGGCCTGGCGTCGTGGCATGGGTCGTTCAGCGGCTCGCTGCGTCCGACCCATCGGGCGCAAAACCGCGCTGGCCGTTGCTGGCCAGCGCCAGCTGGCGGCCTTCCAGGCGAAGCAGCACACGTTGGGGCGGACCCAGCGGTTCGGGGCCGAGCACCAGTTCGCGCGCACCGGCGGGGTCGGTCACATAGGCCTGGGTGCCCGCCGCCAGCCAGGCGCGCGGCTCGGCCAGCGACTCGGTGCGGTCGCTGCGCGGCGTGGCGCCCAGGAATTCAAAACCCTCGGCCGTGGCCCGCCAGACGATGGGCACGCCGCTGGTGCGCGACTGCGCGCGGGCGATGTCGAAGAGGCTGGCCAGGCGCAGGGCCTCGCGTTCCAACTGCTGCGCCTGACCGTCGCGCAGACTGAAGCTCACGCCCGCACTGACCAGCGCAACCAGCGCCACCACCACCATCAGCTCCAGCAGGGTGAAGCCATTCAACGCGGGGCCGAATGTTTGAGCGCGGCAAGAACCGGGCCTCCGCCGGGCCGCTCCCAAGGCGGCCCAGCCCCCTTGGGGGGCAGCGACCCGCGCAGCGGCGGAGCGTGGAGGCCATGTTTCGCCGCCGGGCCGCCCCAAGGCGAAACAGCCCCCCTGGGGGGCAGCGACCCGCGCAGCGGCGGGGCGTGGGGGCCATGTTTCGCCGCCGGGCCGCCCCAAGGCGAAACAGTCCCCCTGGGGGGCAGCGACCCGCGCAGCGGCGGAGCGTGGGGGCCATGTTTCGCCGCCGGGCCGCCCCAAGGCGAAACAGCCCCCCTGGGGGGCAGCGACCCGCGCAGCGGCGGAGCGTGGGGGTCTCATCTCACTGCCAACTGCCAATATCCGCATCCAGGCCTTCGCCGCCGGGCTGTCCGTCGGCGCCGAGCGACAGCACGTCGACATCGCCACGCAGGCCGGGGTTCAGGTACTGGTAGGGCCGACCCCAGGGGTCGTTGGGCAGTTTGTCGACATAGCGGCGCCAGTTGGGTGGCACCGGGTTGGCGCTGGGGCGCGCGGTCAGGGCGGCCAGGCCTTGTTCGGTGGTCGGGAAACGCTGGTTGTCCAGCTTGTAGAGCTTGAGCGCCTGCACCAGGTTGCTGACGTCGGTGCGGGCCGCCGTGATGCGGGCGTCGTCGGTGCGGTCCAGCACGTTGGGCACGATCAGGGCCGCGAGCACGCCAATGATCACCAGCACCACCATCAGTTCGATCAGGGTGAAGCCGCGCTGCAGCGCGCGCGCCATTCGATGGGGACGGAGCCAGGTGTTCAAACAATTTCTCCCGAGGGATGATGGGTTGCGGTCAATGATAATCGGCCACCATGAACGCCTTGCCACTGACCCGTTCCCGTCCCTCACCGGGCCAGGGCCGCCCCTGGGTGCCGGCCCTCGCCGCGGGCACCGTGTGGCTGCTGGTGGCTTTCTCCGCCGGCCACTGGGGCTTGCGCTGGTGGGGGCAGCCGGCGCCACAGGCCTTGCCGGTGCTGCCGGTGGCCGAGCGCGGCATCGATCCGGCGCGCGTGGCGGCCACGCTGGGCGCGCGTGCCGACGTGGCGGCGCCGGCCGTGGCCGCGCCCGCGGTGGACAGCCGCCTGCGCTTGTTGGGCGTGGTGGCCGGGCGCCAGGGGCAGGGTGCCGCGCTGATTTCGGTGGATGGGCAGCCGCCCAAACCGCACCGCGTGGGCGCCACGGTGGTGGATGGCCTGGTGCTGCGTGCCCTGGGGCCGCGCCACGCGGAGCTCGACGGCAGTGCCGGGCGCGTGCGACTGGAATTGCCGGCCGCCAAACCTTGAGCCGGGTTCATGTCGCTGGCGTGCTGCCCGCGGCGCATGAAGCGACGCAGCCGGGGATGCCGCCGATCTGGCTTCGCCAGTCGGCTGGCATCGCCCCTTGAGGGGTGACGCCGAAGGCGGCGCGGGGGGAGCTTTATCTCAGGCCTTGAGGAAGAGCCGGTAGACCGGGTTCTGGGTTTCTTCCACGCAGGGGTAGCCCAGGGTACCGAGGAACTTGGCGAAAGCCTTGTCGTCCTTGGTCGGCACCTGCAGGCCCACCAGGATGCGGCCGTAGTCGGCGCCCTGGTTGCGGTAATGGAACAGGCTGATGTTCCAGCCCGGGCGCATCAGGCTCAGAAACTTCAGCAGGGCGCCGGGGCGCTCGGGGAACACGAAGCGCAGCAGGCGCTCGTCGTGGGCCAGCGGCGAATGGCCGCCCACCATGTGGCGCACGTGTTCCTTGGCCAGTTCGTCGTGGGTCAGGTCCAGCGTGGCGAAGCCGTGTTTGCCGAAGTTCGCCGCGATCTTGGTGCTTTCGCCCTTGGCGTGGGTGGTCAGGCCCACGAACACATGGGCCTGGGCGCTGTCGCTGATGCGGTAGTTGAACTCGGTCACGTTGCGCGGGCCGCCGGGCAGGTTGCCGATCAGCTCGCAGAATCGGCGGAAGCTGCCGCGTTCCTCGGGGATGGTCACCGCGAACAGGGCTTCGCGCTCCTCGCCCACCTCGGCGCGCTCGGCGACGAAGCGCAGGCGGTCGAAGTTCATGTTGGCGCCACACAGGATGGCGGCGAAGGTCTGTCCCTTGGCCTTGTGGGTGGCCACGTACTGCTTGATGGCCGCCACCGCCAGCGCGCCGGAGGGCTCGACGATGCTTCGGGTGTCGACGAAGATGTCTTTGATGGCGGCACAGACGGCGTCCGTGTCCACGGTCATGAACTCGTCCACCAGCTCGCGCGCCACGCGGAAGGTTTCCTCGCCCACCAGCTTGACGGCGGTGCCGTCCGAGAACAGTCCGACGTCGGGCAGGGTCACGCGCTGGCCGGTTTCGACCGACTGCATCATGGCGTCCGAGTCGTTCATCTGCACGCCGATGACCTTGACCTCGGGGCGCACGGCCTTGATGTAGTTGGCCACGCCGCTGATCAGGCCGCCGCCGCCGATGGCGACGAACACCGCGTCCAGCGGGCCCTGGTGCTGGCGCAGGATTTCCATGGCGATGGTGCCCTGGCCAGCGATCACGTCCGGGTCGTCAAAGGGGTGGACGAAGGTCAGGCCTTCCTGCTTTTCGAGCTTGACCGAGTGGCCGTAGGCGTCGGAGTAGCTGTCACCGAACAGCACCACCTCGCCGCCCAGGGCCTTGACGGCGTCGACCTTGACCTGGGGCGTGGTGGTGGGCATGACGATCACCGCGCGCACGCCCATGCGGTGGGCGCTCAGGGCCACGCCCTGGGCATGGTTGCCGGCCGAAGCGCAGATGACGCCACGCTTGAGCTGCTCGGGTGAGAGGTGGGCCATCTTGTTGTAGGCGCCGCGCAGCTTGAAGCTGAACACCGGCTGCTGGTCCTCGCGCTTGAGCAGCACCTTGTTGTGCAGGCGCCGGCTCAGGTTGCGGGCCGGCTCCAGCGCCGATTCCGTGGCCACGTCATAGACCTTGGCGTTCAGGATCCGCTTGAGGTAATCGGCCGGGGTGAGGCTGGTCAGCGGGCTGGAGGTCTTGGCGGCGGAAGGCTTCTTGGCGGGCATGGCGTGGGCATTCAATGACGGGGGCAGCCCTCCATCATACGAAACGAGGTTTCGTGGGCCTGTGCGGACCTTGATCCGCCTGCCAGGCCAAGGTGGGCCAACGCGGGCAAAAAAAAAGCACAGGCGGTTGCCTGTGCTTTTTTGCTGGCCTGTCCGGTTGTTCGCCCCCGGCTTGCCGACCAGCACCTCCCCTGTTGTTCTTCTCGTCGACGTGGCGGTTGCCGCTCCCTGGTTCCGTCCCCTGTTTCCACTCCCTGCCGCCGCTCTCTTGTTGTTCCCTGACCTGACCTCTTGCCGGGTGGTGTCGGAGTGAGTGAATGGTAGGCGGGGCGGGACAAGGCGTCCAATGTGAAATGCGACAAAAAACATTTCACAATACTCATGGCCCGCGCTCATGGGCCACGGCAGGCGCCCGGCTGGGTGTTCACATGCCCACGTAGTTGGGCCCGCCGCCGCCCTCGGGCGTGACCCAGACGATGTTCTGCGTCGGGTCCTTGATGTCGCAGGTCTTGCAGTGCACGCAGTTCTGCGCGTTGATCACCAGCTGGTCGGCGCCGTCCTTGTTGACGAACTCGTACACACCCGCCGGGCAGTAGCGGCTCTCGGGCCCGCCGAACTTGTTCAGGTTGATGTTCACCGGCACGCTGGCGTCCTTGAGCGTCAGGTGCGCCGGTTGCTGCTCCTCGTGGTTGGTGTTGCTCACGAACACGCTGGAGAGCCGGTCGAAGCTGATCTTGCCGTCCGGCTTGGGGTAGCTGATCTGCGGCATGTCCGCCGCCGGGCGCAGCGCCACGTGGTCGGGCTTGCTGCCGTGCAGCGTCCAGGGCGGGCTCTGCACCCCCAGCTTGGGCAGCAGCCACTGCTCGATGCCCGTCATCGCCTGGCCCACCAGCTTGCCCTTCTTGAACCAGAGCTTGAAGTTGCGCGTCTGCTGCAGCTCCTCGTTGAGCCAGCTCTTCTCGAAGGCTTGCGGGTAGGCGCTGAGTTCGTCCTGCGCACGGCCCGCGGCCAGCGCATCGGCCAGGGCGTCGGCGCACAGCATGCCGCTCTTGATGGCCGCGTGGCTGCCCTTGATGCGCGCGGCGTTGAGGTAGCCGGCGTCGCAGCCGATCAGCGCCCCGCCCGGGAACACCGTCTTGGGCAGGGCCTGGGGCGTGCCGTTGTTGATGGCGCGCGCACCGTAGCCCAGGCGCTTGCCGCCCTCGATGTGGGCCTTGATGGCCGGGTGCGTCTTCCAGCGCTGCATCTCCTCGAAGGGCGACATCCAGGGGTTCTGGTAGTCCAGCCCGATCACGAAGCCCAGCGTGACCTTGTTGTCCTCCAGGTGGTAGAGGAAGCCGCCGCCAAAGGTGTCGTCCGTCATGGGCCAGCCGGCGGTGTGCACCACCAGGCCGGGCTTGGCCTTGTCGGCGGGGATTTCCCACAGTTCCTTGATGCCGATGGCGTAGGTCTGCGGGTCCTTGCCCTCGGTCAGGTTGAACTTGGCCAGCAGTTGCTTGCCCAGATGGCCACGCGCGCCTTCGGCGAACACGGTGTATTTGCCCAGCAGCTCCATGCCCAGCTGGAAGCTGTCCATGGGCTCGCCGTCCTTGCCCACGCCCATGTTGCCGGTGGCCACGCCCTTGACGCGGCCCATCTCGTCGTACAACACCTCGGCGGCGGCGAAGCCGGGGAAGATCTCCACGCCCAGGGCCTCGGCCTGCTGGGCCATCCACTTGACCACGTTGGACAGGGAGATGACGTAGCAGCCATCGTTGTGGAAGTTGCGGGGCACGAGCCAGTCGGGGGTGCGGGTGGCGCCGGTCTCGGACAGGAAGAGCACGTCGTCGCCGGTGACGGCCTGGGCCAGGGGGGCGCCGAGTTCCTTCCAGTCGGGGAAGAGTTCGGTGATGGCGCGCGGGTCCATGACGGCGCCGGAGAGGATGTGGGCGCCGGGCTCGGAACCCTTCTCCAGCACCACCACCGAGATCTCCTGGCCCTTCTGCGCGGCCACCTGCTTCAAGCGGATGGCGGTGGCCAGCCCGGCCGGGCCTCCGCCAACCACGACCACGTCGTATTCCATGGATTCGCGGGGGCCGTGCTGCGCCAGTATCTCTTCGTGGGTCATGAAAGCTCTCGATAGGAAGTGGTGGTGTCACCCATGCCACCCGGGAGCGGGCGGGGCAGGGCAGGCTTGTCTTGCTCGCGACGGATTTTAGTGGGGCTTGAAGGACAATCGTGGACTTGTCATTTTCACGTCAGCTTTTTCGCCCCGGGAGTCCCCCATGTCATACCAGATCGATTTGTCCGGCCGTGTCGCCTTGGTCACCGGCGCGTCCAGCGGACTGGGCGCCCAGTTTGCCCAGACGCTGGCGCGCGCGGGAGCGGCCGTGGTGCTGGCCAGCCGCCGGGTCGACAAGCTGCAAGACCTGCGCGCGCGCATCGAGGCCGAGGGCGGCGACGCCCATGTGGTGGCCCTGGACGTCACGCGCCACGAATCCATTCAGTCGGCGGTGGCCCACGCCGAAACCGAGGTCGGGCCCATCGACATCCTGGTCAACAACTCCGGTGTCAGCACCACCCAGCGCCTGCAGGACGTGAGCGAGGCCGATTACGACTTCATCTTCGACACCAATGTCCGTGGCGCCTTCTTCGTGGCGCAGGCGGTGGGCCAGCGCATGCTGGCGCGGGCCAAGGGCGCCGCGCCAGGCACCTTCGTGGGCGGGCGCATCATCAACATCGCCAGCACCGCGGGCCTGAAGGTGCTGCCGCAGATCGGCGTGTACTGCATGAGCAAGGCCGCCGTCATTCAGATGACCAAGGCCATGGCCATTGAATGGGGCAAGTTCGGCATCAACACCAACGCCATCTGTCCGGGCTACATCGACACCGAGATCAACCACCACCACTGGGCCACCGAAGGCGGGCAGAAGCTCGTCAGCATGCTGCCGCGCAAGCGTGTGGGCCTGCCACGCGACCTCGATGCGTTGCTGGTGATGCTGGCGAGCAAGGAAAGCGACTTCATCAACGGCGCGGTCATCGCCGCCGACGACGGTTTTGCGATCTGAGGCGGTGGTGGCGGGGCCACCGCACACGGCCGCTGCCATCGCCGCCCGGCGGCGCACCGCGGTGGGCCTGCTGGCCGGCCTGGGTGCGGGCGCGCTGTGGGGCTTGGTGTTCGTGGCGCCGCGCATGGCCCAGGGCTTCGCGGCCGTGGACGTCGCCTCGCTGCGCTTCATCACCTTCGGGCTCATGTCGCTGGCACTGATGGTGTGGGGGCTGTGGCGTGGCGCGATCCGCCCCACCGGCGTCCAGGTGCGTGCCGCGCTGGGCCTGAGCGTGTTGGGCTTCACCGGCTACTACACGCTGCTGGTGCTGGCCATCACCTGGGCCGGCACCGCCGTGCCGGCCTTGATCATTGGCACCATTCCGCTGTGGGTGATGGTGCTGGGCAAACCCGAGCACCTGGGTTGGCGCCAGCTGTGGCCCGGCCTGCTGTGCACCGCGGCCGGCCTGGCGCTGATGGTGTCCGTGGATCTGCGGCATGTGTCTTGGGGCTCGACCACGGCCGGGCACTATGGCTGGGGCATCGCGCTCGCCCTGTTGTCCATGCTGAGCTGGACCGCCTTCGCGCTGCTCAACGCTCGCTGGGTGCGTGCCCATCCGGAGGTGGATTCCGCGCAGTGGACCAACTGGCTGGGTGTTTGCACCGGCCTGGGCGCCGGGTGCTTGTGGCTGGCGCTGGGCACCCCCTGGACACAACTCGCGGCCTTGCCGGGTCTGGGCCTGTCCTTGGGCGTCTGTGTCTTCACCGGCGTCGGGTCGGCCTGGCTGGCCTCGCTGCTGTGGACCATGGCCAGCCGGCGCCTGAGCGCCAGCCTGTGTGGCCAGCTCATCGTCAGCGAAACGCTGTTCGCGCTGATCTATTCCTTCGTGTGGGACGCCAGCTGGCCACTGCCCGTGCAGTGGCTGGCCGCCATCCTGTTTGTCCTGGGCATCGTGGCCTCGGTGCGTGCGCACCGTGAGCCCGCCATTGAAGAGGTACACCTGTGAAACTGGAACTGCCGAGCCACAAGAAGCTGGTCCATGAAATGACCCTGCCCATCCGCTGGGGCGACATGGACGCCATGGGCCATGTCAACAACACGGTCTATTTCCGCTACATGGAGGTGGCGCGCATCGACTGGATGACCCAGATTGGCTGCCCGCCACGGCCCGACGGCGAGGGGCCCCTGGTGGTCAACGCCTTCTGCAACTTCCACCAGCAGCTGGAGTACCCGGGCGATGTGCGGGTGCGCACCTATGTGAGCGATCCCGGCCGCAGCTCTTTCGAGAGCTGGTGCCTGCTCTCGCGGGGTGACGACCCCGACAATGTGTACGCCTCGGGTGGTGCGACCACGGTGTGGGTGGATTACCAGGCCAAACGCTCGGCGCCCATGCCGGAGTGGTTGCGCTCCATCGTGGCTTGATTTTTGGGGAGGATGGGTTGGCGGGATCGGGGTGGCAGGGTGCCCTG
>NZ_JASATI010000034.1:0-53374 GCF_038440225.1 Hydrogenophaga sp. OTU3427
GAACTTCGAGCCGCGGCCAGGGGTACGTCAGTCACGTTCTTGGAGCGAGATGTGGTGGACTATGGTGGCGTGCGGTTTCTGGGCTGTACTTTGTGGACAGACTACCGACTGCAGTGCAATCGAACGCAGCGTCAGTTGATGGAGCACGCACAGCTGCGCATTAACGACCACAGGCTCATAAGTACGTCGGATGGCAGCTTTTTCACAGTTGCACGGGCACTTGAAGAACACAAGGCCTCAAGAGCCTGGCTCGAGAGCGAGTTGTTAAAAGACTACGACGGTAAAACTGTCGTAATCACACACCACGCACCACATTCGTTGTCTGTTCATCCACGGTACGCAGGTGATGCAACAAACGCAGCTTTCGCCAGTGACTTGACTGACCTCTTGCAGCGCGCAGACTATTGGCTACACGGTCATGTGCACGATTCGTTCGACTACACGGTCGTGGGATGCAGAGTTGTCGCAAACCCCCGCGGGTACGCCCGCAATATTTCCGCTGTAGAACACGCAAGACAGCTTCAGTTCGAGAACCGGCTCTTTAGCTATGCATGTATCGTTGACATCTCAGGTGAATGACGGAAGCGTTTGTCCCGATGTTGGTCCATTGGATGTTGCCACCCTCCACCACGTTTCGCTGCCAGTTTGAACTTTCTACATCAAAGATTTCTGTGAATCCGCCAGCACCTTCATTCATCCCTGTCATCGTTGTACATGGCGCTTGCAGCAGTGTGTTCTTGGTGAATGCGACGCCGTAGGTCACTGGGTGAGAGTACCTTGACGTGACAGCCATGACGGAGGATGTCCATCGACAGCTCGGTCATGTCGGTAAACGGAACCACCATTTCCAGTGAACCATCGGCATTCAAGGTGCAACGCTGCTTCGGATGCCAAGACTCTCTTGATACCCAGGCAACCCTCCGCGTGGGTTGCTATCGATGATGACGCTGCCGACTGGCCACCGCACACAGCCGCAAACTTTGTCGCCAGTGACCCCACATACGGTTTGTCCGCCCCACAGGTTTACCTGGAGTTGCAGCAGAAACTTGAGGCTCAGTTTGGAGCGCAGGCCAGTTGAAAGGCCGCATTGAATGAAATCATCATGAAAACCCTCTCTTCACGTGTGACTATGTTGTCCGGTAGTTGCCAGTGAAGCAGGAACGAATCCGGCGGAGAACGCCCCGACGATAGATGCTGGCGTCAGCACAGATACGGTGGAACCGGCCGCTAGGTTCTCGGGCTCACCGTAGCCAGCAAAACTCCACCGGTGATGGCCTGACCGCCCAACAAGATACGCCGCACTGCCTATGGTGAACATGGCTCCCATCGGAAGTTCGCCTAGGGTTGCCGAGTAGGACCGCTTTTCACCACCGCGTTGCGCTCGTTCGTTATGGAGAACCTTGTCGATTTCGGACATGGCAATGTGCTGACCGGCGCCAGCTGTCCCGACGTTAGCGCGAATCCAGGCCTCTTTGAATTGCTTACTTCGCTCCCGCTGGCACGTGGTGCATGGGCGGTGTCCTGCCGCAAATGCTGTTGCTTCGTCAAGGAAGAACAGCTCCGAGTAGTTACCTGCAGAAAAGGGCTTGGGACGGCGAACTTCCTTGTAGTTCAGACGGCACGTCACCCAGCCTTTGTGAGCCCATGGCCGGATGACCTCGTTTTTTTCGTTGTGCAGGATGCCTCGATTGCCCATCAGTGCTCCTCGGTCAGGAACGGCATTCAACACACCCCACGGGTCTACGCGATTTTTCAGCATGGCTTTCCTTGGTTTTCGGTTGCGATTGGCTCTACAACGTACTCGTTTTGAGACTAAAACGAAAAGCCGTCGCCGGCGCAGTACAGCTGCGCAGGACGCTGCGCTCCCCGCTCGTACTCATCGAGCTCGACGAGTTCTGATGAGCCTTTGAGCTGTCGACGAAACGAGCTCTTGTCCAACTCGCGTCCAAGAATTGTCTCGATAGTTCGCTGTAGCTGCGTGAGCGTGAATTTTTCAGGCAGAAGGTGCAGTGGCAGTTTTCCAGCCCCCACTTTGGCACGCAGTTTCGCGACAGCTGCGGTCAAGTGTTCAGCGTGGTCAAACGCGAGACGGTGGCCGGGCGCGGAGGCATCTACCCATTCCAGTGCCTCGACCTTATTGCGTACCAGCGCATTGACCTTGTCACGAGGCAGCAACGCATAAAACAGCACCGATATCGACCAACCGCGTGGGTCTCGGTCTGGTCCGCTGAAGGTGCAGACCTCTTCGACCAGAGGTAACTCAACGCTGACCTTGTGTGCCAGTACCCGACGGGCAGCAGATTCCAGCGAGCGGTCCAAGTGAGGTTTCAGGATGCCGCCAGGCAGCGCCCATTGCTTGGCTGCGGGCTCTTCCGCTCGCTTGACCAGAAGCACTTGGAGGCGGCCTTGGTCGACACTGAAAAGCGCAATGTCGACGCCGACCAGGGGGAAAAGCTCACGAGTCACACTCATAGTTGCAATTTGCTACTAACATGCTTAGAATAGTGTCATTATGCAACTAAGGGGTCTCGATGGAATACGACATCATTGGTGACATTCATGGTCAGGCCGACAAGCTGGAGGCCTTGCTGCTTGGGATGGGCTACCGTCAGCACGCGGGTGCCTATCGACACCCGACCCGCAAGGCCATCTTTGTTGGCGACTTCATCGACAGAGGTCCCCGACAGGTTGATGCCTATCGGCTCGCGCGGAACATGGTCGAGGCAGAAAGTGCCTTGGCTGTCTTGGGAAATCACGAGTTCAATGCGATTGCGTGGCACCTGCCAGACCCCGAAAGGAGCGGCACGGGTCATTTCCTGCGGCCGCGGCACGGCGAGTTGGGCGCCAAAAACCGCCACCAGCACAGTGCCTTTCTGGGCGAAGTCGAAGGAACACCGTTGCACGCGGAAATCATCGACTGGTTCCTCACGCTTCCGCTGTGGCTGGAGTTGCCTGGGCTTCGAGTTGTGCATGCCTGTTGGCACGACGGCTACATGGCGGAGCTGGCGCCATTGCTTGGAGAGGGGCAAACACTGACGCCCGAACTCATGGTTCGAGCCAGTCGCAGTGGTGACCCGGTCTTTCGGGCGGTCGAGGGGCTCACCAAAGGGCTGGAAGTTGCCTTGCCAGATGGTCACTCGTTCCGAGACAAGGACGGTCATGAGCGACGAAATGTCCGCATCCGTTGGTGGGATGCCCACGCATCAAGCTACCGTGAGCTGGCCTTGATGCCCGACGAGGACCGGGCACAGTTGCCGGACGTTCAAGTCAACGACGTCAAGCCCTCCTACGACCAGCGTAAGCCTGTCTTTTTTGGTCACTACTGGATGCAGGGGGCACCCGCCTTACAGGCTGAGCGAATGGCGTGCGTGGACTACAGCGCTGGCAAGGGTGGTCCCCTGGTGGCGTATCGCTGGGGCGGAGAGGAGCTACTTACGTCGAACAATTTCGTCAGTACTGCGCAGCTGAACTAGCGCATCCCGGCCGAATGACCGAGGCCGTTCCTGACGATTCAACTCACGATATTGGAGCGACGATGACGGAAAAAACGGAACCAACAGCGGGCCAGGTCGCAGCCAAAAAGGCCATCAAGACCGCAAAGACCGCCATGACACTCGCCAAGGCACACTTGGCACGTGAGTCCAACAAGCACGGCGGGCGCTGGCAGTGGGTGGACTTTCCAGGTCCAAACGGCAGGGAGTCTGCCGGCATCGTTGACATCTTGGCCGTCCGGAAAAAGTGGGACTTGCTGCCAGGCGCAGAGCTCCAGAAGCTCAAGCACCTGGACCTTTTCGACTTTATGTTGATACAGGTGAAGGGTGGTAGTGCGCCCATGCCGACCGGCGACGATATTGAGCGTCTAGAGCTGGTAGCTGACCACTACAACGCGTGCACTGTGTTGTTGTATCAGTGGAGCGAAAACGCCAAGCAGGCTACAGGCTTCAGGGTACTCAATCGGGACATCCACCAATTCGGTGAACTGGTAACGGACGGGAGTACGGTCTTTGGCAAAGTTCTGGGAGGATGACAGTGCCGGCTGGAAACACCTACCTGTTGAACTGTGTCCCCGAGTTTGTCGCGCGGGGTTTAAAGAGGTGCGCGGTGCCTGGGGTCAGCGTCCGAACCAACCACACCGCTGTTGCAGATTTCTGGAGACAAGACGACGGCATCATCAAGTTGCGAATTGCCTGCATGGGCTATGACTGGAGCTTCGAAGCACGGCTTGCCTCTGGAGCACCGATTCCAGATGACAAAGAGTCCATGGATGCCTTCGCCTGGTTTGTCTCCGAGGAGCTTTATCGGTGGATGACAGAAGACGCTGCGGACCTTCCTCCTTTTGACGACGATTGACTGCGCAAGTTGACCCTCATCGGTTTCCGCAACACCAAAACATTCGAGAAGCCCTTCCATGAAAGCTCGAGCCCAACAAAAAGGGAAGCGATTGCCGGTTGTCTGCTTCAACAGTCATGACGACCTGAGCATAAAGAGCTACGTGGTCAAGGCTGAGGCAATCACTGGTGACCACGTTGAGCTCACGAGTGAGGACAGGAAGAAGCTCGAATACAGCTTGCGGGTTTTCCGGGGCCTGGCAGCGGCAATGGCAGCCCGTCCCGCTCAAGCACGTCAACAACAGAAAAAGCCCAAGGCGAAGGAGGCCAAAACAGATGGATATCAAAAACTTCGCGCAAGGTTGTCTGGTCGGCGCCTTCGTCGGCGATTCAGCGGGAGCGCGTCTGGAGTTCCTAGGGCGCAGGCCTGACGATGCCGAGCTGGACGATGCGCTCGCCATGAAAGGCGGTGGTGTCTTTCGGATAGCGCCCGGCCAAGTCACGGACGATGGAGAGTTGACTCTGGCGCTCGCACGCGCCCTTGTGGGTGAGGAGACCTATCCCCGAGAGAAGGTGGCGACCAACTACCGCGCCTGGGTAGCCAGTCGTCCTTTCGATGTTGGGAATGCGACGTCCAGCGCGTTGGGCGGCAAAGTGAGAGTCGATGTGTCTGTTGCCGATGCTGTGTCTGCATGCGCGGCAAAACACAATCTCGCCTCAAAAGCCAACGGGGCACTGATGCGGGCAAGTCCCTTGGGTATCTGGTCGGTGAGATGCTCCGTGGAAGAAGCGATTGCCGCAGCAAGGACCGACGCGTTGCTGACCCACCCTAACCTGACATGTCAGTGGGCCAATGCTGCATACGTCGTCGCCATTCGACATCTGCTCCTGAATGTCGGTGACTTCGACGGCGCGTTTGCACAATCACGGCGAGCTCTCGATGCTGGCGCGGATGACGGTGCGCGTGAGGTGCGGTCCTGGTTGGAAAATGCGGAGCAAGGCATTCTGCCCGCGTGCCATCCACTTGCGGGCTTTGTCCGTATAGGGTTCACGCATGCCTTTCACCATCTGCTGCGCGAGACAACTTTTGCGGATGCACTGCGGCAGGTGCTTTCTGGCGGTGGAGACACAGACACAAATGCATGCATCGTCGGCGGGCTAGTGGGCGCACGGGTGGGATTCGCAGGTATTCCGGGGTCGATGAGCGACGCGATACTGAGCTGTGACACAACCAAGGGGCGGCCCAGGCCGCCGTGGTTGCGGACAAGGGGCGCTCTAGCGCTGGCTAGCGAGTTGATTGCCTGATGGTGCAGTGCTATGGCAAGTAAGGTTTTGGTCCGACGTTCTGAATCTCCGGACGCTAACCAATTTCCTCCTTTTACGCCTCTTGCCACTCAGTGAACAACACCTTTTCAACCTCTAGAATGGTCACGGGTGTTTTCTCAAGCATCTCAACGAGTTCGGGCTGTTCAATGAGTTCCACAGAGTTCAGCTTGGCGTGCATTTGGGTTTGCTGGTCAAAGAACTGGTTGGTGATACACGCCAGTTCGAACTCGACCTTGGGAAACCGCTTTGCATAGAACGCGTGGCCAGCAACAACATCCTTCACAGCATCCCAGTTGAGCGTAGAGCCGTCTGAGCTGGAGCTTTTTGCCTGCACCAGCTTTCCTCTGCCATCCCCTTGCGGCAATGCAACTACATCAACGCCATGGTCTCCGGAGCCGGGGGTGCGGTGAGCGAGATACCCTCGCTTCGCGTAGAGAGCCGCTGCGAGCGCTTCAAAATATTCCCAGTTCATCGAGAGTGCGACGTCCTTCGTCACCCACTCTTCTGAGAATCCCACGTCAGGAGGCGCGACATCTTCGAAGTCGAAGTCACCAGGCTTGAGGTCGCCCGCACCGTTGAGCATGTCGTTGGCAAGCCCCCGCTTCTTTTCCAACAATCGGTCAAGCTTCACATCAAAAGTGGTGAAGTCTTCAGCCTGTACAACGGGGTAGTAAACAAAGACGTCCTTTGTCTGCCCAATGCGGTAAGCGCGGTCGGTCGCCTGGTCTTCTTTGGCCGGGTTCCAGGTCCTTGTGTAATGAACGACGTGATTCGCGGCCTGGATGTTCACACCGAAGCCAACCGCCACAGGCGATAGGACGATGACGTTGAATCCGGGCTTCTCCTGGAAAGCGCGGATTCGCTTCTGTCGGCTCTGCGCGTGCGATGCAGATGCTGCAGTGTCGCCGTTGATGATGTCGGGGCGCAGGTCGAAGTGCTCTTCAATGTAGTGCTGCAACAAGCGTTGGATGTTTCGAAACTCGCAGAAGACGATGACTTTCTCGCCTACACGTCGAATTTGCTCAAGCTCCTGAATAAGCCAGTCGAGCTTGGGCGCTCGAGCACGGTACTCAAGCAATGGCTCAGGCTTGAAGACATCGAGCCCGTGGCGACGAGGGTCAGTGCAGATAAGGCGCAGATAGTGCAGTAGCCCGAGGTGGTTTTTGAACGGAACGTTTGCACCAGGTTCGTTGCGCCGCTTGAACAGTTCAATTGCGCGGGCATACAGCTCTCGTTGCCGTACCGAAAGAGGCAGTTTGCGGCAGCGCTCCACCACAATCTTCTTGGGGAGGTCTCGGGCCACCTCTGCCTTGGTCCGACGAAGAATCTGGGGAGCGATGAGCTTGCGCAGCTCCTCTACACGCGCCCTGTCCTCATCAGTCTTGGCTTCAATCGGTTTTCGGTAGCGGCGGCCGAAGTCGTTGAGTGCGCCAAGAAGTCCGGCCTGCACAAAGTCAAACAGGCACCACAAGTCCGCCAAGGTGTTCTCGACGGGCGTACCCGTACAGGCGATGCGAAAAAGGACATTCTGCTTCTTGGCGGCACGAGTCACCATGGCCGCAGGGTTCTTTATCTTCTGGGCCTCGTCGCACACCATCAATGACCAGCGTTGCGAGGCGAACGAGAACTCCAGGTCTCGAAGCGTTTCGTAGGTGGTCAGAACGACTCGAGCGCCACCAATCCAGTTCGGCTTGAGAAACTTTGTGAGTCCATCCTCGTTTCTCAGGCGAGCGTCGATGCTTTCCGCCGGTACTCGCAGCGCTGCCAGGTCTTCACCGTAAGCTGTCAGGATGGGCAAGCTACCGGACTTGAAGAACTTTTGTGCTTCCTCCTTCCAGTTCTCCAGCAAGGAGACCGGTGCGACGACCAGCATGGGTTCAATCGCTGGCTTCTTCTCAATGGCCCACGCCATCAGGGTGAGAAGTTGCAAGGTCTTGCCTAGACCCATGTCGTCCGCCAACACCGCACCACGGCAGTTGTAGCGGCTGCTCGCCTCAAACAAGGTCTGCAACCAGGCGACCCCGTCAAGTTGGTGGGGCAGCAATGGGTACTCGCTGCGCAGGGAGCCCGGAAGTTCAGCTATGCGGCCCTTTGCCGAGAGCGCTGCCACGCGCTCTTCTGCGTAGTCGACGGTGTCTATGTTCGACAGTAGAACGGGCGTCTTGCGCTTCGCGGGAGACGTCGCCTTGGCCCCTTTTGGCTTTTCTGGGTCGAAGCTGCCACCAGCTGCATCGTCCATGGCTTCCGCGAACGTGGCTGTTATGCGCTCCGCTTCTTCCAAAGGCATTGGCTTTGGAACGCCAGGGATGTGCACCTCGGACTTCCCGGCGGCTTTCGCTGCCGCGACCTTTTGCGTCAGGTCATCGAGCCCCTCCGGGCTTATGGGCATGGACACCAGTTCAGTCTCGCCTTCTGGCATCCACGAAATGATGTTGATGATGTTCTCGGGAAACCAGCCCTCCTCCTCCTTCTTCTTGGCGATGTAGGGGGAGTAGTAGGGCTTCTCGAAGCCGATTTCCTGTACGCGCGATGCGTAGTGCGTGAGGTCGTAGACCTGCGCGTAGCTGATGAGAACCTGCGGACGTCTGCGTTCTTCAAGAGCCGTCTCAAGGGCCGCCAGGTGTTCGCCGGCATCACCCTGGAGCTCCAGGTCAAACCCGTTCCAGGCGAGAAGCGGGTGACCTCGGTCGAGAGCGGCACGCAGAGACTTGGTGAACTTGGCCAGCGCCGTGTCATCAAGCCAGAAAACCTCTGACGAGGTAGGACCCTCCGCAGAGGCTGTTTCCACCAGCAAACCCACCTTGACCGGGTAGCCCAGTTGGTCCCGTTCAAACCGAGGCAAGAAGCGCTCGTATTCGAGCCCAGCGTCGGCACGGGCCGCTTCGAACTGAGCCTCATCAATCACAGCGTTGGCATCTTCCCCAAGCGCCGCATAGGGATTGAGAATGAATGCCTGCGCGCGAGCGCCCGCAACACGCCTGCCGGGCAACCGCTTGATTTCATCCAGAACCGTGCGCACCTTCGGACTCACCACAACCTGGACGATGCCGTCGGCAGTGGGAATATCGTACCGTGACTGGACATTGGAATGCTGGTCGAAACGTTCTATCCAGTCCGCAGGTGCGCCCTCGAACGTTGGCTGGACCTCAATGACAGAGTCATCGCCGATATGGGCTCGCCGCAGACCAATCGCAAGCTTCTCGGGCGTCAAGACCACGGTCTTGGTCAGGAACGCATCAAGCCTCGCGCCAGCCTCCTGCGCGAGTCGTCGGATGCGTCCCCAGGCCAGTCTGTGGTGATGACCTGTTCTCAGCTCAGCGGGTCGACGAGAAAATTCGCGCACCGCCTGTAGGAGCACCCAAGTGGTGGCGCTAAGCAGGTGAGTGGACTGGCCAACGTTCAGAACGGGGCCTTGAAGAAGCCCCTCGTGTGTCACCCCATCCTCCCCGCGCCAACCAATCACGCTGATGCTGAAGCTCTCATCCTCGAGCGAACCTTTGCTCGCGAGTACTGCTGTGCACTCAGCCTGCGGTGGAAGTTTCAGGAGCGTCAAGGGTGCTTGGTGTTCGGGATGCGCCTGCATTGCGTACACCGCATCCCAAGCAAGGACATAGCCGCCGTCGAGCTGGCTTGCAAGGGCTTCCTCCTCGAGTTGACAGAGCCATGCAGTGAGCAAAGGGGCATCGCCCAACTCATGGCAACCCTCCATCGCTTGCTGCATTAGCCTAAGTCCGTCCTCGTCTGCGCGAGCAAACCAGGATTGCTCGGACTTGCCCGCATCACTCTTCTTGAACAGCTTCAACAGACTCACTCATCCCCCCGTTTCCACCATCCTTTTGCGGCGTTCTTGTATTTGAATCCCCAGCGACACAGTATTTCGTTGACACTCGCATCGGTGTCATCAGTCCGAATCCAAAGGTTTCCGTTGTCCTGGGTCTTGTCATCGACCTGGAGTCTGTACTGAGACGCAAACAGGGAAAGTGTAGCGAGATTGAACTTGGTGTTCCGCCAGCGCGCTTCCTCTGTAGCAGTCAAAGACGACGTGCTCCAAGTAGACTGAGCGGGTTGAAGAATTGCCCGAGGGTTCGATGCCGGCCCGGTATCTTCATGGCTTGCGGGTGCAGCCTCACTGCGCACAGGAGGTCTAACGAGTACCTCTCCCGTCGGAGCGCTCTTCGGGCGAACGCCGTACTTGCTCGCAAGCTCGAACTCGAACCTGCTCTCCCATTTCTGGTGGCCCTTGATTCCGTCCTGATGCTGCAACCAGAGCTGCTTGCTCGAAAGCTTCAGAGAGTTCTTGGCGTCTACCGGGGTAACTACTGGCACATCCAGTCGGAAGGGCAACGAGCCTCGAGCGTCATAGCCATAGCAGGCGTTGCTGTAACCACTGAACTCAACAACAAGCAACGGTCCCATGCGCATGATGAACGCGTTGTTCGACCGTACGTTGTCATCCAGCGGCACGACGAGACCCGCCATTTTCTTACGCAGCTTTTGGAAGTCTGGAGAACGGTTCACCCGTGCGTCTGAACCCAATGCAAACCTGATGTCCGAAATTACGTTCACATAGCGAGCCCAGAACTTGAGGCGTCGGTCGTCTCCTGTGTTCTCTTCGGCGAGCAAAGTGAAGAAGGCTTCGATGAATTCGAGCTTCAACCATTCCGTGACCATGGCCTTGGCCTCGGAGGAGACATTTGGATGCCTCCACATTGCATTCGTCTCAAGCCATGGGTTTCCCCACCAGGCCACAGCCGCATCGCGGAGGGGGATGGCCAGCGGAGGCGGCGCGAGCTTTGCGAAGCGATTCAAGACGAGCGTGAGCCCTTCGTCTCGGATGAGCTCGTTGTCTTGCAGCAGGTCGATGAGTCGATACAGGACGCTCAGGAAATCCGTGTCTGCCTTGTTGACCCCCGCCTGAATCTGGGCAAGTAACATCTTGCGAACGAACCATGAGCTGCCCGGCACGTTGAGGAATTCGAGCAATTCGTCAACGTCCTGAGAGTTGCCTGAAAGCAGCGCCGGCCCGTAACGCGAGCAAGGGTCCCGGCCCAGGACATCTTTATGCTGTTGAAGTGTCTCTGCCCATTGCGGGTTCTTTGGGCCATCGATGATTTGCTCAGTGCGCTCCGCTAGGTAGCCTCGAAGCGACTCCCAGTTTCTGACACCAGAGTCAGGAGCATCTTTCGCCTCGTAGTCATAGGAAAAGTATCCCTTCAGCAGGCCTTGATAGCAGCGGCGGTACTGCCTTGGTGCGGGGAGGTATTTATCCACCGAGTCGAGAAGCGCCGGGAAGCGTTCACGGTCTTCAATGACTTTGACTCGCTGAGGACCGACTGGGAGCACAACTCCATGAGACACGAGGTGGGCATCGCGGAATGTATCGATACGTCTGGTTGTCCAGAACCGCTTGACCGCTTCTTCCTGCAGGTCCCTAGGAACGTAAGCACTCGCGCCTTGCTGAAGGTGTTTCTCCAGCTTGGTGATGTGCCCGTCCAAGGACCTGTCGGATGACCAGGGGCGTGACAGCGGCCGCTCAGAGCCGTCGCTCATCAGTGACTGAAGTCGAGCTAGAGCATTCATCATCCGGGCAACGCACAAGCACCGAAATTGCCCGGCGCAACATCAACTGTCGGCTTGCGGGACTCCTTCACGCCGAGGAATTGCAGGCGCATCTCTACGCGCCGACTCTCATCGTCGGAGTCTTTCGCGGCATTGAATGAATACCCACCAACCACGAACAGTGCGCGCACTTGTTCGAGCTGCTCCGACGTCATCGCCTGCTCGCTTGTGTCAGGAAGGGCGAAGAGGGCGCAGAGAACTCGCTGGCTTCGCTGCAGGCTCAGGTCAAGGTTTGACAGGTAGGTCCCCTTCCTGTCGGTGAATCCGTCCACCACGATTTCCTTGAGCACCTTCTTGCCGAGCTCGTCGTTGGCCTGCTCAAGAATCGCTGGAACAAAGGCTCTCAACAGCTTCTGCTGCTCGAGGGTCAGTGTGGACCTAGCGAAGGGAAACTGCGCCCTTGTTCCGAAATCGACCACATTTCGCTCCCGGTCGATGGTGATACCCCTGAATTGCTCCTGCTTGGCGACGTTCTCGAAACGCGTCAAAAGCTCGTTGATGTCCTTGCGATGTTGTTCTTCTTCTCGCTCTCTTTCGGTGACCGTCTTCGTCACCGCAAGCAGTGCGACGGCCATGACCACCAGAAACAAGACCATCAGCGCCGTCATCAGGTCTGCATAGGAAATCCAGAACGGCTTCTCAGCCTCGTCCTTTGAACGGGCCCGTGTGGGAAGTCGTGTGCCAAACATGGGTTATCGACGGGAGGTTGCGGCGCCGGCCAGAGATACCTCCAACTCCTCCACCGCTGAAGCTAGCAAGCCAACAGCAGAGCTGAGCTTTGCGTGGAAATCGCCATTGGCTCTGTCAAGGGTCTTGGTGAGGCCGTCTGCGAAGCGCTCGTGCGCGGCACCTAGCACCTCGGAAACTCCGTCAAGATACACCTCTGCCTGTGCCTGAGCTTCTGACAGCTTGCTCGCGGCCGACTGGATTCTCTCCAGCGCTTGCTGCGTCATCGAAGCTTCGCGCTTCGCAGACTCAACCACTGACTTGAGTTCCGACAGCATGGATGCTGTGGCTTCGCGGTTGGCCTTGTAGTCGGCCATCACCGTCTGGAGCGCGGACGACGACGACGTAAGCGAGCCACTCACTTCTGTCATCTTGCTAGCAACCGTAGCTGCCTGTGTCAGAGCGCCAGTGACACGCTCGCCCGCCTGCGCAAAAGCCGTTGCCCCTTGTTCCAGCACTCGTGCGCCAGCGTTCATCTTGTCAATCGATGTCGTCGTGGTCCTTTCTAGCGATGCGACGCTTTGCTGCATCTGGACTGTCGACTCAGCCATCTTCTTGACCACTTCAGCAACCGAGGCTCCCATCGAAGACACCATTCCAGTGGTGTGTTCGTTGAAGGTCTGCTCGCGCTGGCGCTGCTCTTCGTTCGACCGGGCAGATTGGGCTTGGAGTGCTCCAATCATCTCGCTGACCTGTTTACTCAGTCCGGCGATTGCCTCATTCAGCTTCGCAGAGGTCTCGCTTTGAGACCGGGCCACCAAATCCTGGATGCCCGATACAAGGGCTTGTGTCTGGTTGTTGATGTCAGCCTGCCGCCGTTCCATTTCCTCAATGGCCTTGGCCATGCGGTCTGCCATTGCTTCGCCGGAACGCTCAGTACTCTGTTCCATTCGACCCACGAGGGTATTCAGGCTGGCAACGGCATCTTGCATAGCCTGTGCACTGCGCTGGTTGAGCTCTTGTATCCCGCTGATTTGGCCGCCAAACAGCTCATTGAGCCGCTGACTGAAGCTGGCCATGACGTCCTGAAGCAAGTGCGCCGCAGTTGATGTCTGCTCACCGCTTGCCTTCTCGACTATTTCTCCAATTCGCTGTAGGGGCGCCTGAAGACTGGATTCGATACCTCCAGTAATTTGGCGGCCAAGCGCCTCCGATTGCGACGCACCGGCAGCAATTTGTCGCTCAGTCATCTCCTGCAGCATGACCTTGAGGTCACCCACAAGGGCGTCCTTGAGTATCTTGGACTGTGCCGCTGAGTCCTCTGATGCGGTAACCAGGCGAGATAGGTACTCTTCACCCGCGCCCATCGAGAACATGCCATCGAGGTGCTGCGCAATGTCCTCGGTCAGCCGGTAAAGAGAGGCGAGGAACCACTTCTCGACCAGCGTGACAAGCATCGCAAGGCCAATTGCCAGTGCTGAAACCAGAAAGGCTTCAGTGACACCATCGAGAAGCGTCTTCAGAGCTGCGCTGACCAGCGCTGGGTCCTGCGAAACTTCAAAGCCCTTGAGGCCAACAATCAGACCTGAGAATGTGCCGATGATTCCAATGCCAGTGAAAATGCCTGGCAGATGCTTGAAGAACTCAGTTCTCAGGCGACTATCGACAACTTGCTGGCTGTTGAAGAACGATTCGGCTGGGGCCGTCGCGCGAAATGCAACGGTGACAAGTTGGCCGTCACGCTCTTCCTTTTGCTTGTGGAGCGTGTCGCTGAACTCCTTCCAAAGATGCTTGAGCCTTGGGTCTGGCTCGAAGACCTCTCGCATTGCTCCTTCGGTTCTCGGCTCTCCTTGCTTTAGCTGTTTGAGGACGTTTGCTAGCCGAAAGCGAAGAAATAGACCCGGGAAGAAGAACAATGCCAGGAAGGCAAGCAGCAGCACTGCGAGGACACCTCCGAGCAACAAAAGGGCTTGCGGCGCATTTAGCACCATCTCCATCCAGGTCATGCTGCCCCCCTCGTCAAATGTGTTGCCTTTGCCGTGATGCCCTGTCGTTCACGGGACTCATGAACAATGACCTCCAGCATATTTGCATGGCTTCGGCGGTCAGCTTCTGCGGCGGCAGTTATGCCACCGGCACCAAGTCGCTTGGCTTCGTCCCGCAGGTGGCGCAACTCTTGGGCTAACTTGGGTACGTTGATGGGGTGTCGGTCGGGGTGCCGGGGGGCCGGAATCGACCGATTGGATGTTTGTGCCCAGTTCTTGAACCAGTCGAAAAGCCCCATTAGGTAGTCTCTTTGGCAATTCTTGATTGAGGGCGCTCAAGTGACGCCCGGCTCGGCAATTGTGCCTGCAATTTTTAACAATTTCTCCATTGGTGAACTGCCTTCCTATCCTCTGAGCACTCTGCACTAACGTCAATTTTCGGCATTTGGATGTCGCTATCAGCTGAAGACCGCCCTTGGGAGAGCTGTTACGGCCGCAGTGGCAGGGTGCTGCAACGGAGTGACTGCAAGAGGCTGTCCCCGTGCTTTTCTCGCGTGATTTCAGGAAGAGCGACCGCCCCACGGGCGCGAATAGCGCCTGTACTCGCAGCCCGCTCAGACCTTCTGCAATCAGCACCAGATTGACGTCACTACCCGCCGCCACAGCCTCAAAAATCGCCGCAGCTTGCACTTGCGGCGGCAGGTGCCTGCGTAGCGTTTCGATTAGGCGCTATTGCTCGGTCATCGCTGCGGCATAGCGCATCGAGCACCTCTCGCAAGGGCATCTTTTTGTGCCAGGACGAACGGGCGCTGTCAAAAAATCTGTCCTAGCATATATCGCTCAGGTTTCACCCGCCAATGGTCAGAGCAGATGCCGCTGGTCAGCCAGGTTGAAAACCACCGTACTACCCGTCCGACCATCAAGCTGATGGTGGCCATGACCGCCCCCACGCCCAAGGATGTGCCCTACAAAGGCAGCGGTCCTGCTATGGCTGACCTGTTGGGCAATCAGATTCAACTGATGTTTGACAACCTACCGGGGTCATTACCCAATCCGAACTTTGCAGACGCGCCGACGTCAAGAAAGCCACCCTGCAGGCACCGCTGCACAAGGACACCACCCAGGTGGAGGTCATCGACTGGCTCGACCGACTGAGCGCGCAGTTGGCCAAAACCCGCGATGCCACGCGCGAGCGGGTCACAGCGGTGGCGGACGACCTGGCTGAAGAACTGCTGACCGTGAAGGCGGAGCTGGCTGCGGCGCACGCGCATATTGCAGCCTTGCTTGAAGAGAATGACCACGGTGCTTCGTGGTGGCTGTTCGGCTCCTGGACCTCTCGGATGGAAACGTCTGCTCGTCTCATCTGAAGGTGGCCAGGCGCAAGCATCACGCGGTGGCCTCTCTTCGTCAGCGCGAGAAACAGCGCGTTGGCGGTTGCCAGTGCATCATCCAGGAGTGCGGGCGACGAGATGATGTCTACGAAGATGCGTTTGAAAGGGTGGAGCAGGCCCGTGCTTTTCTCGCGTGATTTCAGGAAGAGCGGCTTCACGTCCTTCAGCAGCGGGTGTACCGATGGCAGGGCAGCCTTTTTCGAGGACCGCCCAGGCCTGTGCACACTTTGGCCGCCTGCAGTGGGAGCCGCAGCTACTTGCTTGCGCGCGACACGTTGGGTGTTGCCAACCGACAACCCGGGCTTCCACACGGTCAAATCTCCAGGTTCGGCCGGCGGGAGAGCAGCTCTTTGCGGCGCTCTCCCCATTTCATGCTGAGTCCAATACCCCAGCCCAGGCCTGGGAACTCGAAGTTCGGTGCAGACACGGGCCATGTAGCTGGACGACACGCCAAACATTTCGCCGACACGGAGCATTGGCTTGGTCCACACGAGCTCGTAGAGCTGTTCGCGCGTAATCGGGCCTACTGCTTGGGCGGCTGACTTGGCGGTGGTATCGGACTGGCTTTCGTCGGTATTCATCTCCATGTCCTCTTGGTTTGCGATGTGCCGGCTATGTGGGCTCATGTTTTGGCATGATGTGCTAAAAACTGCATGGCAACCAGATGCCCACCAAGCCCATAGACCGACTCCTTTTCGCCCAGGGTGGCGAGTGCTTTTTCTGCAAGCAGGTGCTGCAGAAATCCGACGCGAGCCTGGAGCACCTGGTGGCTCAGACGCATGGTGGAAAAGACAACGATGAAAATGTCGTGGTCTGCTGCAAGACCCTCAACGCGCTGTTCGGTCGCATGTCGTTGAAGGAGAAGCTTGAGGTCATCCTCAAGCAGCGAGGCGCTTTCGGTTGTCCTGCCCAGGCGCGGGCAGCAACTGCTGCCGCTGCTTCACCGAGTCAGGACGAGGTGCAGCTCAAAGCTGGGAGCTCACTGGCGGTGGTCGTTGAAAACCTGAGGAAACGTGGAAACGCTCGACCGACGCGACTGGACAAACTGGCGAACACCATCAAAACCGCGCTTGAGCATCAAAAACTTGATGGGAGCCAGGCAGACAAGGTCATAGCTCAGCTGCGGTCCAAACAGTGGGTTCGGGTGGATGGCGAGAAGGTCAGCTATCACCTACCAGTGGGCAAGTCGGATGCCACAGGTCAGACGGGTTGAGCACCGTCATGCCACCCGTCCGCCTAGATGCCTCAGTCTTTTTGATGGCGGTGCAGGAGCTAGGGACAGCGTAGTGAGACCCGTCAATTGTGGTCACGGAATCGCCCAAAGCCGACGCGTTCAGGTACGAACTGCTCAAGTGCTCGTGCTGCTCGTTTGAAGAGTGGGTTCTGCATGCGGGCCAAGTTCGCGTCGACGCAGTCGCCATCGGCCTCTCGCTGCAGCTCTCCGCGAATCGTCACCACCCGTCCGCTGAGTATTTCCTGCTCGAAACCGTCGCCCCTCTTCACCCGCTCCGACCACTCTGCTGCGCTGTAGAGGTGTACCTCAACGCGGCGCCCCAGCTCTCGCCCCACGGGCGCCAATAGCGCCTGTGCTCGCAGCCCGCTCAGACCTTCTGCAATCAGCAGCAGATTGACGTCACTACCTGCCGCCGCAGCCTCAAAAATCGCCGCAGCTTGCACTTGCGGCGGCAGGTGCCTGCGTAGCGTTTCAATTAGGCGCTCTTGCTCGGTCATCGCTGCAGCATAGCGCACCAAGCACCTCTCGCAAGGGCATCTTTTTGTGCCAGGACGAACGGGCGCTGTCAAAAAATCTGTCCTGGCATATATCGCTCAGGTTTCACCCACCAATGGTCAGAGCAGATGCCGCTGGTCAGCCAGGTTGAAAACCACCGTACTACCCGTCCGACCAGATGCTTCCCCATTTTTTGATGGCGGTACAGGAGCTGGTAAGTTGCCTCACCAAAATCAAGCGTATAGTCGGTTTTTAGAAGCATTAAAGACGCTGTTTCATTGCCGCATCCTCCTGTTCTTGATGGGAGATGGCACCCGCTGGTTGGTTCACAGGCAACGGCGAGAGCAGCGCTGGTAGAAATTTCTCAGCTTATGTGTCCAAATTTCTCAGCTTATGCTTCCCCGCGCGGCGTAAGTCATTGATTCATAAGCCCCGAAATTCTCGGCTTATGAGGTCACCTACAGATGGCGTTGGCTGTCTGGCCGACCGAAAAACCAAGCGCCATCCGTTGTCAAGACCGATGGCGTTTTCTGCACCTGCTTCTCTCGCAGGGCCGGAGCGCGGTCCCGCATGTGCTGCCGACACCCTGTTTTCAGTCGGCGCCAGTGCGTGCATCACACCGTGTCCCGCTGCTCAAACCCCCCGGGCGGTTCTTCGAAGGCCACTTCGGTCACGGCCACGCCCGCCACACGCGCGGCCTCAGGGCCACGTTGCGCCCATTCGATCAACTGCGTCACAGCGGCCGTGGCTCCGACGGCCAGGGCCTCCACGCTCCCATCCAGCCGGTTGCGCACCCAGCCCTTGACGCCCAGCGCCTGCGCCTGCTGGGCCATGCTCCAGCGGTAGCCCACGCCTTGCACGCGGCCGGTGATGCGCAGGTGGCGGGTGATGGGCGGTTCGTGCTGCGCCATGGGTTTATCCGCCCGACTTGGGCGCGCGCTCGGGCGCCTGCCAGCCAAAAAACATCGGATAGACCTTCTCCACCACCGGCCCGTTGAAGTCCCAGGCCAGGCATTGGCCCAGGTGCCCGGGTGGGTGGCCGTCGGTGGCTGGGGTGAAGGCCCCGGTCTTGGTCTGGAAGGCGGCGGTGGCCAGGTTGAACAGCAGTTCGCGCAGGTGGGTGCAGCTCTGGATGCCGCCGAGGTGGCGCTGGATGGTCTGGCGCCAGCCGCGGCCCAGGGTTTCGCCAACCATGCGCTGCAGCGGGGCCATGGCCTGCGGGCAGGGGCCGTGGGGGTAGGCGTCCATGGCCACCACGATGTCGCGGATGACCATGGCCTCGTCGATGCTCACGCGCAGCAGCATGTGGTGCACCGGCTGGCCCGGCGCCCAGCTGCCTTCGCCGCCGATCTCGAAGCCGTGGGGCTTGCTGTCGTGCAGTTCGCCTTCGATGTCCCAGAGGCCGTCGTCGCGGCGGAAGCCACGGTATTCGACGCGACGGGTGTGCATGTGGGTGCGGGGCTGGGGTGGCGGCAGGGGCAAGGCGCGATCTCCATGGGGCGAGGGGTGTGATGGTCCATTTTCCGGCATGGCGGGCGCCCCGGTGGCACACTGGGAATACCTCACCAGCCTCGCGATGCCATGACACACGATCACGACCATCCACACGGTGCTTCGCATGGGCACGCCCCGGCCTGGAAACACGATGGCGTGCGTGTGGTCCCGGGCGACCAGCTGGACGGCAATGTGCCCTCCACGCCGGGCATGGACCGCAAGGCGGCGATCAACTTCGCCCGGGTGGGCGCTCAAAAGCTCTGGGCCGGCACGGTCACCATCCACCCCGATGCCAAGACCGGCGCCCACCACCACGGCCCGCTGGAAAGCGTGATCTACGTGGTGCGTGGCCGCGCGCGCATGCGCTGGGGCGAGCGGCTGGAGTTCACCGCCGAGGCGGGACCGGGCGATTTCATCTACGTGCCGCCCTATGTGCCCCACCAGGAAATCAACGCCAGCGCGACCGAGGTGCTCGAATGTGTGCTGTGCCGCAGCGATGGCCAGGCCGTGGCGGTCAACCTCGACATCGAGCCGGTGGAAAAACCCGAGCAGGTGCTGTGGGTGGACCCCACGCACCCAACGGGCGGGGTGTGAGGGCGCCGCCTGTGGGCTGGAACTCCGCGGTGTCGCTCGCCGTCCCGGTTCAGGCCTTCAGCCGCAAGCCCCGATGTGCCCACACTGCGTGCAGTACTCGCAGCCATCCTTGCGGATCACGGCGCGGGCGCCACACTCCGGGCACTTTTTCCCGACCATGGGCGCCAGCGCCGGACCGGCTGGCGCCACGGTGCCGGTGAGGGCGGTGGGGTAAGGGGCCAGGCCGCCCTGCCGCACACGCTGGGCGCGCAGGCTCAGGATGTTCTGGATGGCGTAGGCGATGGCCGCCACCTCGGAGTCGTGCCACAGCGGCACGCGGGTGCCGTCTTCCTTGAGGGCGTGGCCGTGGCGCACCGGGCCGCGGTCCCAGGCCACCTTGCGCATGTCGCTGAGCGCGCGCTCCAGAAAACCGCCGCGCGCGGCCAGCGACAGCAGGCGCATGCTGGAGGTGATCCACTGCTGCGACTCGCCGCTCTGGCCCACGGGCATGAAGAACTCGATGGCGCGCTCCGCCGTGCCGCTGCCGTCGGCCTTGGGCACGGGCAGGAAGGAGACCACCACGTACAGGGTCTTGTGGCCTTCGTGGGTCCAGTACTCGATCTTCTCGGCCACCGCGTCCAGCGCGCCCTTGGGCCGGCTCTCGATCACGCTGCGCATGGGGTCGATCGCGCCCGTGTCGGGTGCCGCCGGGGCGGGCGCGGCGGCTGGCGTGGTTTCGAGCACCGCGCCCAGGATGGTGTTGGGCCGGTAGGTGGCCAGGCCCTTGAGGCCGGCGCGCCAGGCTTCCAGGTAGAGGTTCTTGAAGTCCTCGTAGGGGCAGTCGGCCGGCACGTTGACGGTCTTGGAGATGGCGGTGTCGATGTAGGGCTGCACCGCCTCCATCATGGCGATGTGGTCGTGGGCCGGCATCTCCAGCGCGCTCACGAAGGCGGGTGGCAGGGCCAGGGGGTCGCCGCCCAGCGCGGCGTACAGGCGCCAGGCGTGGTCCTGCACCTCGTATTCGCTGCGCGAGCCGTCGGCCTCGCGCTTGCGCCGGGTGTAGGTCCAGGAGAAGGCGGGCTCGATGCCGTTGGAGGCGTTGTCGGCAAAGGCCAGGCTCACGGTGCCGGTGGGCGCGATGGACAGCAGGTGGCTGTTGCGCAGGCCGTGGGTGCGGATGCGGTCCTTGAGCGCGGTCGGCAGCCGGCTGGCAAAGCCGCCGTCGGCGAGGTACTGCTCGGCGTTGAACAAGGGAAAGGCGCCTTTTTCCAGGGCCAGGTCCACCGACGCGCCGTAGGCCGCGTCGCGCATGCACTCGGCCATGCGGCGGGCCATGTCGCGCCCGTCCGCCGTGTCGTAGCGTAGGCCCAGCATCACCAGCGCGTCGCCCAGGCCGGTGAAGCCCACGCCGATGCGTCGCTTGGCCTGGGCCTCGCGCTGCTGGGCCGGCAGCGGCCAGTGGGTGAGGTCCAGCACGTTGTCCAGCGCCCGCACCTGCAGGGCCACGGCCTGGCCGAAGGCCTCGAAGTCGAACGCCGCCATGCCGCCATGGTCGAAGGGGTGGCGCACAAAACGCGTCAGGATCACCGGCCCCAGGTCGCAGCAGCCGTAGGGCGGCAGGGGCTGTTCGCCGCAGGGGTTGGTGGCGGTGATGGCTTCGATGGCGCGCAGGTTGTTGTCGCGGTTGATCTGGTCGGTGAACAGGATGCCGGGTTCGGCGAAGTCGTAGGCCGAGCGCATCACGGTGTCCCACAGCTCCTGGGCCGGCACGGTCTGGTAGACCCATTGGCCGTCGGCGCGCTGGTGGGCGCCGCGCGCCAGCCACTCCGCGCTGGGCCGTGCCGGGTGCACCAGCGCCCAGGGCTGCTGGCGCTGCACCGCGTCGATGAAGGCATCGGTGACGGCGACCGAGACGTTGAAGTTGTTCCAGCGCCCGGGCGTGCGCTTGGCGGTGATGAATTCGAGCACGTCCGGGTGGTCGATGCGCAGCACGCCCATCTGCGCGCCGCGCCGGGCGCCCGCGCTCTCCACCGTGGCGCAGCTCTGGTCGAAGACGTTGATGTAGCTGCACGGGCCGGACGCGGTCGACGCCGTGCCATGCACATGGGCACCGCGCGGCCGGATGCGGGAGAAGTCGTAGCCGACACCACCGCCCCGGCGCATGGTTTCGGCCGCTTCGCGCAGGGCCTCGTAGATGCCGGGGAAGCCGGCCTCGTCCTGGCCCTGGATGCAGTCGCCCACGGGCTGAACGAAGCAGTTGATCAGCGTGGCCTGGATGTCGGTGCCGGCCGCGCTCATGATGCGCCCGGCGCCGATGGCGCCCGCCTCCAGGTTGCGCTTGAACAGCGCCTCGAAGTGGGCCCGCTGCGCGGGCGCCTCCACGCTGGCCAGCGCACGGGCCACGCGCTCGAACAGGTCTGACTCGCTGCGCTCATCGCCCTTGAGGTACTTCTCGCGCAGCACGTCCACGGTGATGGGCTGCGGCGGCAGCGTCCATCGGGCGTCGGGTGGCAGGGGCAGGGGCAGGTCCAGTCGTTGGTTCATGGTGGGGGGCTCCTCAGGCGGCATGTGGCGTCCCGGCCGGCGTTCGGGCCGCGGGCACAGGCAGATAATGAACCCATGCGAGTCAATCTGGCCACCCCGTTTGCTGACAAGGATCAAGTCAAGGCGCTGGGCGCGCGGTGGGACCCCGCCCGCAAGGTCTGGTACGTGCTCGATCCCAAGGACCTGACGCCCTTCATGCGCTGGATTCCCGATCTGGTGGCGGCCACCCAGGCCGCTGCCGTGCCCGCGCCCGCCCCTCCCCGGGCGGCCGCCCAACGCACCCCGACCGCGACCGCCGCCCGGATCGAGGTGCCCGACTGTGGCTGCGCAGCCCTCCCCTGGGAGGACTGCGTCCACACCCTGCGACCCTAGACCGTCCGCCGGGTGCCTGCGCAACACCACCTCCCGGGAGCGACACCATGAATCCCACCCTTCGTTTTGTCCGCCATGCGCTCGCCTGGGGCGTGTTGGGCCTGGGCGCCGCTGGCGGCACCTGGTCGCAAACCGCCGCCGATGTGTCGCGGGCGCGTTTTGATGCCGAGCGCAAGGCCTGCCTGGCGGGCCTCACCGGCCAGGACACGCAGACCTGCCTCACCGAAGCCCACAACGCCTACGGCGAACGCCGGCGCGGCGCCGATCTCCAGGTGAGCCCGGAGGAGTTGCTGTACAACCGCCTGCGCCGCTGCGAGGTCCATCAGGGCCCCGAGCGCACCGACTGCGAGGCCCGCATGCGTGGGCAGGGGCAGACCAGCGGCAGCGTGGACGGTGGTGGCCTGCTGCGCGAACTCACCACCGTGGTGCCGCCGAGGCAGTGACGGGCCGCTCAGCGCCCTTGCGCAAGGGCCGCACCCGGAATCCGGGACAATCCCAATTTCACATACCCAGCCACAGCGCCATGACCGAAGCCTCCGCACCCGCCCTGCCTGACCGCCTGTCCATCGACCCGCGCAGCCCCCACCACGTGGCCGCGGTGTTCGAGCGCGACATCGGCATCCGCTTCAATGGCAAGGAGCGATTTGATGTCGAGGAATACTGCATCAGCGAAGGCTGGGTGCGGGTGCCCGCCGGCAAGACGGTGGACCGCAAGGGCCAGCCGCTGATGATCAAGCTCAAGGGCGTGGTCGAAGCCTTCTACAAGTGAGACGGCGGCGCCCCGTGCGCGCCACCGCCTGAGACCGGCTCAGGAGCCGCGCAGTCCCCGGCGCGCGGCATTCACCACGTGCCGCGTGTGCAGGGCCAGGCCCAGCGCGGCCATGTCCTCGCCGTGGCGGCCCAGGATGGCCTGCGCCAGCGGCAGGAAGCTGGCTTCTTCCAGCCGGGCGTGGGTCAGGTAGGCCTGCACCAGCTCGTTGAGGTCGGTGCTGTCGCAGCTCACGCTGCTGCCCTTGGCCACCTGTTCCAGCTGCGGCTGCAGTTGGCGCCAGAGCGCTTCGATGTGGCGGTGCTCGGCACTCAGGGCCGCCACCATGTGTTGCACCTCCTGCAACTCGTCCCCCGGCGTGGCATGGGCCAGCACGGCCGGGAACAAATCCTTTTCCTCTTCCTTGTGGTGGTCGAACACGGCGTCGTGAAAAAACGCCAGCGTGTCCTGCGCCAGCCGCCGCGCCCGCGCGGCCGGCTCCAGCAGGGCAGGCAGTTCCTTCAAGGCGTCGAGGTGGGCCACGATGCCTTCATGGCATTGGGCAAAGGACTGGATCGGGGTGGTTTCGGTGACGGCGGCGTTCATGGGACATCTCCAGACAGTGGACCGGCCTGATGGCGGCGGATGGCTCACTGTAGGCCGCCTCGCGCGCGCCGTGTGGCCTATCCGGCCAAAGCTTGATCTGCATCAGACACCACCACCCGCCCGCGCGGTGGCTGGCCTCCCCACGACGTCGTCATGCCCATGACCTAGGGTTTTCACTGAGTGGTGATGTTCCGGTTCGGCCCTACAGTTCGTATCATAGAACATAACAGTGTTTCGTTAGATAAAACAAACACCGATTTTCACCGAACCCCCGAAAGGCACACGACATGGACATGAAAAGCGCAGCCAGCGACGACCGCTTCGCGATCGCACCGGGCGCCTGGCGCAGCCAGCAACCCGATCTGGGCAAGCAACTGCTCCAGGGCGCGGTGGACCTGCACTGCCACAGCGGCCCGTCCGTCATGCCGCGTTACTTCGACCACTACGAAGCGATGCAGGAAGCGTCCGAAGCCGGCGTGCGCGCCTTGCTGATCAAGGACCACTACTACTCGGCCACGCCGGTGACGGCCATGCTGAACAAGCACTTCCGCCACCTGAAGGTCACGCTGCTGTCGGGCGTGCCCCTGAACAACCAGAGCGGCGGTCTCAACCTGTACGCGGTCGAGCACGGCATCGCCCTGGGCGCCAAGCTGGTGTGGATGCCGACCTTTGCCTCGCGCAACCACATCGCCCACCACAAGGCCGACGCCAACTTCAGCTTCCCCAAGTCCAAGAAACCCATGCTGTCGCCCACGCCGCTGACGGTGGTGGACGACCAGGGCCGGCTGCTGCCCGAGGTGCTGCCCATCCTGGACATGGTGGCCGAGCACGACGTGGTGCTGTCCTCCGGCCACCTGCACATCAGCGAGATCTGGCCGCTGTTCGACGAGGCCAAGCGCCGGGGTGTCAAGCGCCTGCTGTGCAACCACCCGTCTTACGTCATCGACGCCACGCTGGACGACATGGCCCGCCTGGCCGGCATGGGCGTGTACCTGGAGCATTCGATGTGCATGTTCGCCGAGGACTCCAAGTTCCGCTTCTACGAGCCGGCCAAGCTGCAGGCCATGATCGAAGCGGCGGGCGTGGACCGCACCATCCTGGGCTCGGACCTGGGCCAGGTGGGCAACCCGCGCCTGGTCGACGGCTTCCTCAGCGTGATCGAGATCTGCCTGGACCTGGGCTACTCGGCCGAGCAGGTGCGCAAGATGGTGTCGACCAACGCCGCCGACCTGGTGGGCCTGGACGCGGTCGAGGCGGCATGAACACGCTCATCGTCTACGCCCACCCCGAGCCGCGCTCGTTCACGGCCGCGCTCAAGGACACGGCCGTGGCCACCCTGGGCGCGCTGGGGCACGAGGTCAGCGTGTCGGACCTGTACGCCGAGGGCTTCAACCCGGTGGCCGGTCGCCATGACTTCGAGACCGTGGCGGACGGCGGGCATTTCCACTACCAGCAGGAGCAGCTCAAGGCCAGCCAGGCGGGCGGCTTCTCGGCCGAGCTGCGGCGTGAACAAGAGCGCGTGGCGCAGGCCGACCTGTTCCTCTTTGTCTACCCCCTGTGGTGGGGCGGCATGCCGGCCATCCTCAAGGGCTGGTTCGACCGGGTCATGGCCTACGGCTTCGCCTACGCCGACGGCAAGCGTTTCGACAGCGGCTTCTTCCAGGGCCGCCATGGGCTGATCGCCCTGACCACCGGCGGCACCCCCGAGCGCTTTTCGCCCGAGGGGGTGTACGGCCCCATCGACGACCTGCTGTACCCCCACCGCCGCACCATGCTGGAGTACCTGGGGCTGCGCATCGCGCCAACCTTCGTGGCCTACGCCACGCCGCGCGTGAGCGCCGCCGAGCGCGAGGCCTATCTGGCGGCCTGGGCGGCACAGCTCACGAAGTTGGCCGGCGAGATCGCGGCCACGCCGGCGCAGCGCGCCGCCGCGCCCACCACCACCACCCATTGGGCCACGGCCGCCTGAGGCCCTTTCGGATCGCTGATATCGTGTCGCTCAACCTCATCCCCATCCACCGTGAAGCGACACGATATATGAGCGCATCCTCCGACGCACCGGCCGAAACCACGGGCGTGCAAGCCGTCCTGTTTGCCCTGCAGATCATGGAACACGTGGCCGTGCAGCGCGAGCCCATCGGCGTGACCACCCTGGCCGAACACTTCGGCACCAACAAGAGCCGCATCCACCGCCACCTCAAGACCCTGGCCCAGCAAGGCTACATCGTCCAGGACGAGGTGTCCGAGCGCTACCGCGTGGGCGCCCGGCTGATCGCGCTGGGACACGCCATCAGCGACAGCGTGGACATCGTGCGCGAGGCCAAGCTGGTGATGCGCAAGGTGCGCAACACGCTCAACCACTCGGTGGTGCTGTCCATGGTTGACCGCGGCGGCGTGCGGGTGGTCAACGTCGAGTCGGGCACCTCGGCGGTGGAGATCACGGTCAAGCCCGGCTCGCTGATGGACTACCACTCGTCCGCGCAGGGCAAGATCGCCCTGGCCCATGGCGGGCCGGCGCTGCTCAGGCAGGCCACCGCCAAGGGCCTGACCGCCCACACCCCGCGCACCCTCACCGACCCGGCCGCGCTGGAGCGCGAGCTGGCGCAGATACGCCAGCAGGGCTGGGCCGTGGCGCCCAACGAGGCGGTGACAGGGCTGAACGCCTTGGCCGTCCCCATCTTCGACGCCACCGGCAAGCTGGCGGCGGCGGTCGCCATCGTCGACTCGGTGCAGTTCATCGGCGAGCCGCCCACGCAGGAACAGATCGACACCATGCTCGACGCCGGGCGGCGCATCTCGGAAAGCATTGGCCACAAGACCGGGAGGTCTATGCGAAACCCCTGAACGCCCCCTGTCCCGTGCCCGTGGCTTCAGTGGGCCGCACCGCCGGTGCGGTCTCGCTGAGCGGCTGACGGGACACCTCCTTTCCAGCAGCGCAAGAAACTGCCGCGCGCGGCAGTCGGGCGCAGCTTTGCCTGAAACGTCTCACGCATGAACAAAGTCATCATCAGCGCCGCCGTCACCGGGGCCATACACACACCGTCGATGTCGCCCCATCTGCCGGTGACGCCCGACGAGATCGCCACCGCCGCGCTGGAGGCGGCGCAGGCGGGCGCGGCCATCGTCCATCTGCATGCGCGGGACCCGGAAACGGGCAAGCCGACCCAGGCGGTGGACGTGTTCCGGCGGTTCCTGCCCACCATCCAGGCCGCGTCCGACGTGGTGGTCAACCTCACCACGGGCGGCGCGCCCACCATGACGGTGCAGGAGCGCCTGCAGCCGGCGCTGCGCTTGCAGCCCGAGGTGGCCTCGCTCAACATGGGCAGCATGAACTTCGGCCTGTACGAGATGCTGGGCCGCTTCAAGGCGTTCAAGCACGACTGGGAACGCCCCTACCTGGCCAACAGCGACGACATGGTGTTCAAGAACACCTTCCGCGACATCGCCCACATCCTCGAGTCCTGTTCCGCCCACGGCACCCGCTTCGAGATCGAGTGCTACGACACCAGCCACCTCTACACCGCCGCGCATTTCCGTGACCGTGGCCTGCTGCCGGGGCCGTTGTTCATCCAGACCGTGTTCGGCCTGCGCGGCGGCATCGGCGCCCATCCGGACGACCTGGCCCACATGAAGCGCACGGCGGACCGGCTGTTCGGCGACGCCTACGTCTGGTCGGTGCTGGGCGCCGGCCGCCACCAGATGCCGCTGGCCACGATGGCCGCGGCCATGGGCGGCAACGTCCGCGTGGGCCTGGAGGATTCCCTGTGGGACGGTCCTGGCCGACTGGCGCGCAACAGCGCCGTCCAGGTGCAGCGCATCCGCCAGGTGCTGGACGCGCTGTCGCTGGAGGTGGCCACCCCCGACGAGGCCCGCCAGATGCTGGGCCTCAAAGGCCGCCACAACGTCGCCTTCTGAGCGACCCGACTTTCCCGCCCTTTTTCAAACGCCGCTTTTTCCCCGCCTTCCCCCATTCCACGGAGACACCCCATGCCCCACACCACCTTCACCCTGGCCCGCCGCACCCTGCTGGCCGCGGCCGCCCTGGCCCTGGCCGCCCCCACCTGGGCGCAGTCCTTCCCCACCAAACCGGTCAAGCTGGTGGTGCCCTACCCGGCGGGTGGCCCCATCGACGGCGTGGCCCGTGGCCTGGCCGAGCGCCTGCAGCGCCTGTGGGGCCAGCCCGTGGTGGTGGACAACCGGGGCGGCGCCAACGAAATCATCGCCGGTGATTTCACCGCCAAGTCGCCGGCGGACGGCTACACCATCCTGCTCGGCGCCGATCCCACGTTTTCGGGCAACCCCTTCCTGTTCAAGAAGCTGCCCTTCAACCCCTTCACCGACCTCGTGCCCATCACCCGCGTCGTCAACGTGAACATGGCCTTCATCGTGCCCGGCGGCCTGCCGGTCAACACCTTGAAGGAGTTCGTCGCGCTGATCAAGGCCAACCCCAACAAATACAACTACGGCTCGGCCGGTGCCGGCGGCCCGACCCATGTGCAGGTCGACGCCTTCCTGCGCCAGGAAGACCTGCAGATGACCCACGTGGCCTACAAGGGCATCGCGCCCGCCGCGCAGGACGTGCTGAGCGGCCAGGTCCAGGCCATGGTGGCCGGCAGCTCGGCCGCCACGCCCCACATCCCCTCGGGCAAGATGAAGGTGCTGGCCATCAACGGCCCCAAGCGCGCCAAGGCCCTGCCCAACGTGCCGACCTTCGCCGAGGCCGGTTTCCCCAACACCGAGATGTACTTCTACCTGGGCCTGACCGCGCCCAAGGGGGTGCCCAAGGCCATCGTCGACCAGATCGCCGCCGACACCCGCAAGGTGCTGGCCGACCAGAGCTTCGTGGAGAAGACGCTGGACGTGTTCGGCTTCGACCCGATCAGCGAAACCCCCGAGCAGTTCGCCGAATTCCTCAAGCGCGACCGCGCCCTGGCGGAAAAGAAGATCCGCGCCGCCAACGTCTCGCTCGACTGAACTGTTCCGCCCCCGCCCACCATGTCACTGCCGCTCCTTCCCCCCTTCCGCCAGCGCCTGGCCAGCGGCCAGCCGCTGCTGGGCACCTTCGTCAAAAGCCCCGGTGCCCACGGCATCGAGGTCCTGGGCGAGGTCGGCCTGGACTTCGTGGTCATCGACGCCGAACACGCGCCCTGGGACCGTGGCGCCGTCGACCTGGCCCTGCTCGCCGCGCGGGCGCACGCCCTGCCCGCGCTGGTGCGGGTGGAAAACAGCGCCGGCATCCTGTCGGCGCTGGACAGCGGCGCCACAGGGGTGCTGGTGCCCCACGTGTCCCACCCCGACACCGCACGCGCCGTGGTGGCGGCCTGCCGCTACCGCCCCGGGCAGCGCGGCTTTTCCAACTCGCCCCGCGCCGGGCGCTACGGTGGCCTGGGCCTGGCCGCCCACCTGGACGCCAGCGACACCGCGACCACCGTGGTCGCCATGCTGGAAGACGCCGAGGCGCTGGACCATGCCGAGGCCCTGGCCGCGGTCGAGGGCATCGACGCCTTTTTCCTCGGACGCGGCGACCTGACCGTGGCGTTGGGAGAAACCTCCACCGAGGCCGAGACCGTGCGCCGCGCCGTCGCCCTGCTGGTGGCGGCGGTCCGGGCCGCCGGCAAGCCGCTGTGCGCCTTCGTCGGCAAGACCAGCGAGATCCCGGCCCTGCAGGCCCTGGGCGTGACGGCCTTCATCCTGTCGTCCGACCAGGGCCTGCTGCGCCACGCCGCCAGCACCGAGCTCGCGCAGTTCAAGGCGCTGCCGGCCTGAGTTTTTTCATCTTGTGAACCCGAGGATTGCCCCATGTCACGCATCGAACCCAGCCTGGGCCTGCACTACGCCGAGCCGGCCCAGCTGACCACCCCCACCGGCGAATCCACCTGGCTCACCCGCAGCGCCAACGTGGTGGTGGCCATCTCCCAGGTCGGCGCCGGCACCGTGCTGAGCCGCACCGAGCAGCCCGACGAACACATGCTGCTGTTGCCGCCCGGCGTGCGCGCCCGCGTGGCCACGCCCAATGAGGCCATCGAGGCCGGCCCCGAGTCCCTGACCATCGTGCCGCCCGGCGAGAGCCACATCACCCTGCTCGACGCCGGCACCGTGACACGTGTGTTCAGCGTGCGCGCCACCGACCTGGCCGCCTTGGCGTCGAATGCCTCGACATATGCCGATGGCGCGCCGACCGTGGCGCCGCTGGACGACTGGCCCATGCCCAGCGACGGCTACCGCCTGCGCCACTACCGCCTGGCCGAGTACAGCGATCCCAAGATCTTCGGCCGGCTGTTCCGCAGCCGCAACCTGATGATCAACGTCTTCGAGCGTGTCACCGAGCCGCGCGACCCGCGCAAGCTTTCACCCCATTCGCACGCCGATTTCGAGCAGCTGTCGCTGGCGCTCGAGGGCTCCTTCATCCACCACCTGCGCACGCCCTGGGGGCCGGACTCGGCAGTGTGGAAAGCCGACGAGCATGTGGAGGTGCACAGCCCGTCGACCCTGGTCATCCCCACCCAGCTCATCCACACCACGCAAGCGACGGGGACGGGCGTGAAGTGGCTGATCGATGTGTTCGGCCCGCCGCGCATGGATTTTTCGCTGCAGCCCGGCGTGGTCCGCAATGCCGGCGACTACCCCATGCCGGCCACCGCCTGAGCGGCAGCTGTCCATGGCCGGCGCGCTTGACCGCCTGCGGGGCTGGGTCGCCGGCTGGACCGTGCTGCCGGTGGACCACTACACCGCGCTGGGCCTGGACCCGCAGGCCAGCGAGGCCGAGATCCAGGCCGCCTGCGAGGCGACGCTGGCGCGCGTGACCGCCTCCGGGTGGGCCCGGGTGCTGGGCTTTGTGTGTGGACAGAGTCCGACCCGCCTGCGCCGTGCGCGGGACGAACTCTGCGACCCCCTGCTGCGGCCGGGCTACGACCGGCACCTGGCCATGCTGCGGGTGCTGTTCAGGTACCCGCCACAAACGTAGCCGCCACTGGCCTCATGCGGTTGGGCGCCCAGGTCCAACCGGGAGACACCGCCGGGCCGGCTTTGCCGGACGGCTGGTGTCGCCCCCTGGAGGGGGGATGCGGCCACGCGCAGCGGGCAAGCGACGGGGGTGGGTGATTTCAGGTCACAGGCGCGGGGTTGAACAGCACCAGGGCGTTGTGCAGTTTCCACTGCTCGGCCCAGGTTTTCTTGCGGCCGCTGGCCACGTCCAGCATCAGGCGGAACAGCTCCCAGCCCAGGTCCTCGATGCTGGCCTCGCCGTCGGCGATGGCACCGGCGTTGATGTCCATCAGGTCGTGCCAGCGCCGCGCCAGGTCGCTGCGGGTGGCGACCTTGATCACCGGGCAGGCCGCCAGGCCGTAGGGCGTGCCGCGGCCGGTGGTGAAGACGTGCAGGTTCATGCCGGCGGCCAGCTGCAGCGTGCCGCAGATGAAGTCGCTGGCCGGCGTGGCGGCGTAGGTCAGGCCTTTGGTCTTGAGCTTCTCGCCGGGTGAGATCACGCCCGAGATCGGCGCCGAGCCCGACTTGACGATGCTGCCCATGGCCTTCTCGACGATGTTGGACAGGCCGCCGGCCTTGTTGCCCGGTGTGGTGTTGGCGCTGCGGTCGGCGCTGCCGCGCTGCAGGTAGGCGTCGTACCAGGCCATCTCGCGCACCATGGCCTCGGCCACCTCGGGCGTGGTGGCGCGCGCGGTGAGCTGGGCGATGCCGTCGCGCACCTCGGTGGTCTCGGAGAACATCACGCTGGCGCCGGCGCGCACCAGCAGGTCGGTGCAGAAGCCCACCGCCGGGTTGGCCGTCACGCCCGAGAAGGCATCGCTGCCGCCACACTGCACGCCCACCACCAGCTCCGACGCCGGCACGGTCTCGCGGCGGCGCGCGTTCAGGCGCTGCAGGTGGGTCTCGGCCTGGCGCAGGATGGACTCGACCATGGACATGAAGCCGACGTGGGCCTCGGCCTGCAGGCAGACCACGTCCAGTGCCGGCGCCGTCTGGGGGTGTGCCTGGCGCTGGTCCACCAGCGCGATGCTGCCGGGCGGCAGCAGGCGCTCGGGCTGCAGCTTCTCGCAGCCCAGGCTGACCACCATCACCTCGCCGCCGAAGTTGGGGTTGAGGCTGATGTTGCGCAGGGTGCGGATGGGGATGATGGCGTCGGGCGCGTCGATGGCCACGCCGCAGCCGTAGCCGTGTTCCAGCGCCACCACGTCGTCGACGTTGGGGTACCTGGGCAGCAGCTCGGCCTTGATGCGCTGGACGGCGAAGTCGGTCACGCCGGCCACACACTGCACGGTCTGGGTGATGGCCAGGATGTTGCGCGTGCCCACCGAGCCGTCGGCGTTGCGGTAGCCCTCGAAGGTGAAGCCGGTCAGCGGTGGCTGGGGTGGCGTGGTGTCGGTGGCCATGGGCAGGTCGACCAGGCCACGCGCGTCGGGCATCTGCAGCAGGCGCTCGTGCACCCAGCTGCCGGCCGCGATGGCGGTCAGGGCGTGGCCGATGGGGATGCCATAGCGCAGCACCGGCGCGCCGCTGGGGATGTCGGCCAGCGCCACCTTGTGGCCCTGCGGCACCTTGTCCTTGAGCACCAGGCCGCCGGGCAGGGCGGTGCCCGGCGGCAGTCCGCCGTCGTTGGCGACGATGGCCACGTTGTCGCGCTCGTGCATGCGGATGGTGTGGGGCGCGCGGGGGCTGGCCACGGAGGCGGTCATGGGGGCTTCTCCTATCATGGGGCGCCAGCGTGGGGCCCAAAAACGGCGCACGCTGGCACAAAGTGGTGTTATGGTAGCGGTACCAATCAAGCGATGTCAATGGCCGACAAGGATTCCCCCAAACGTTCACGGCGCGGCAGCGGCGCCATCACCCTGCGCGACGTCGCCAAGCTCGCGGGCGTGGCGCCCATCACCGCCTCGCGCGCGATCAACACGCCCGGCCAGGTCTCGGCCGACGTGCGGCGCAAGGTCGACGAGGCCGTGGCCCGCACCGGCTACGTGCCCAACCGCGTGGCCGGTGGCCTGGCCTCGGCGCGCAGCCGGCTGATCGCGGCGGTGGTGCCCAGCACCGTGGTGTCGGTCTTCAACGAAACCATCGAAGCCCTCAACGCCACCCTGTTCGACGCCGGCTACCAGCTCATGCTGGGGCAGTCCAGCTATTCGCCCGAGCGCGAGGAGCAACTGCTCGAAGCCATCATCGGCCGCCGGCCCGACGGCATCTTCCTCACCGGCATCCTGCCGCCGGGCAAGGGCCGCACGCGGCTGCTGGCCTCGGGCATCCCGGTGGTGGAGACCTGGGACCTGACCCCCACGCCCATCGACATGTTGATCGGCTTCTCGCACGCCGCCATTGGCGACGCGGTGGCGCGTTTCCTGTGGGCCAAGGGCCACCGCCGCCTGGCCCTGGTGCGCGCCGAGGACGACCGCGCCGGGCGCCGCGCCCAGGCCTTCCAGGCCGCCGTGGCCCAGGCCGGTGGCGCACCCGTGATCGACATCAACGTGGGCGCCGTGCGCACCCTGCGCAGCGGGCGCGACGCCATGGGCCGCCTGCTGGAGCAGGCCGCGGCCAGCGGTGGCGTGGACGCGGTGTTCTGCAGCTCCGACCTGCTGGCCCTGGGCGTGATGACCGAGGCGCGCGCCCGCGGCCTGGCCGTGCCGGGCGATGTCGCCATCGTCGGCTTTGGCGACGTGCCCTTTGTCTCGGACATGGTGCCGGCCCTGACCACGGTGCGCATCAACGGCGCCGAGATCGGCGAGCGCGCCGCGCGCTGCCTGATGGCGCGCGCCGACGGGCAGGCCGTTGAGCCGCGCACGGTGGACGTCGGTTTTTCCATCATCGAACGCGACAGCGCCTGAGCGCGCCCGCGCCCCGCCGGGGAAGTCCCTGATTGACGCTTTGGATTGGTACCGCTACCATTGCATGCATCGTACCGTTGGTGTTACGATGTCGTACAACTGGCCACGCGCTGGCCACCTCAGGAGACACACATGAGAAAGCTGCTTGCCGCCGCGTTGACCACCTTTTCCCTGGCGTCCGCCTGGGCCTGGCCCGACAAGCCGGTGACCCTGGTCGTGCCCTTTCCCCCGGGCGGCTCCACCGACCTGATCGCCCGCACGCTGGCGCCCAAGCTGCAGGAAAAACTGGGCGGCACCTTCATCGTCGACAACAAGGCCGGTGCCACCGGCACCATCGGCGCCGGTGCCGTGGCCCGCGCCCCGGCCGACGGCCACACCCTGCTGGTGTCCTCGCTCGGCCCCTACGTGATCGCGCCCCACCTGCTGGCCAAGGTGCCTTACGACGCGCTCAAGGATTTTGACTACCTCACCGTGGCGGTGCAGGCCCCCAACGTCCTGGTGGTGCCGGCGGCGTCGCCGCACAAGTCCATGGCCGACGTGATCGCCTTCCACAAGGCCAACCCCGGCAAGATGACCCTGGCCTCGTCCGGCAACGGCAGCAGCGACCACCTGACCGCCGAGATGTTCTGGCTGCAGACCGGCACCAGCGGCACCCACGTGCCCTACAAGGGCGGTGGTCCGGTCATGACCGACCTGCTCGGGGGCCAGGTCGATGGCTCCTTCATGAACATCAACACCGCCATGCCGCAGATCACCGCCGGCAAGCTGCGCCCGCTGGCCATCACCAGCGCCAAGCGCTCGCCGCTGCTGCCGGCCGTGCCCACCATGGAAGAGTCGGGCATCAAGGAAGCCAACGTCTACTCCTGGCAGGCCATCGCCGGCCCGCGTGGCCTGCCGGCCGATGTCAAGGCCAAGCTGCACGCCGCCATCGTGGCCGGCCTGGCCGATCCGCAGGTCAAGGCCAAGCTGCTGGACCTGGGCTTCGAGATGGTGGCCAACACGCCCGAGCAGTTCGCTGCCTACCAGGCCTCCGAGTTCGCGCGCTGGAAAAAGCTGATCGAAACCCGCAACATCAAGGCAGATTGAGGTGCCCATGTCCGCCACCCCCCGCATCACCGAACTGCGCGTCATCCCCGTGGCGGGGCGCGACAGCATGCTGCTCAACCTGAGCGGCGCCCACGCCCCCTTCTTCACCCGCAACCTGCTTATCCTCACCGACAGCGCCGGCCGCACCGGCGTGGGCGAGGTGCCGGGTGGCGAGAAGATCCGCCAGACGCTGGAGGACGCGCGCGCCCTGGTGGTGGGCCAGGCAATAGGCAACTGGCAGGCCGTGCTGCAGCGCATGCAGCAGCAGTTCGCCGACCGCGACAGCGGCGGCCGTGGCCTGCAGACCTTCGACCTGCGCACCACCATCCACGCTGTCACCGCGGTCGAGTCGGCCCTGCTGGACCTGCTGGGCCAGCACCTGGAGGTGCCGGTGGCGGCCCTGCTCGGCGAAGGCCAGCAGCGCAGCTCGGTGGAGATGCTGGGCTACCTGTTCTTCATCGGCGACCGCACGAAGACCGACCTGCCCTACGACAGCGACCCGGGCGGCGACAACGCCTGGTTCCGCCTGCGCCACGAGGCCGCCATGACGCCCGAATCGGTGGTGCGCCTGGCCGAGGCCGCTCGCGAGCGTTATGGCTTCAACGACTTCAAGCTCAAGGGCGGCGTGCTGGCCGGCGATGCCGAGGTCGACGCGGTGACCGCGCTGCACGAGCGTTTTCCCGACGCCCGCGTCACGCTGGACCCCAACGGCGGCTGGCTGCTCAAGGACGCCATCCGCCTGGGCCAGCGCATGCGCGGCGTGGTCGCCTACGCCGAGGACCCGTGCGGCGCCGAGGGCGGTTTCTCGGGCCGCGAGGTGATGGCCGAGTTCCGCCGCGCCACCGGCCTGCCCACGGCCACCAACATGGTGGCCACCGACTGGCGCCAGATGACCCACGCGCTGTCGCTGCAGTCGGTCGACATCCCGCTGGCCGACCCGCATTTCTGGACCATGGCCGGCTCGGTGCGCGTCGCGCAGACCTGCCGTGACTGGGGCCTGACCTGGGGCTCGCACTCCAACAACCACTTCGACGTCTCGCTGGCCATGTTCACCCACGTGGGCGCGGCCGCACCCGGCAAGGTCACGGCCATCGACACCCACTGGATCTGGCAGGACGGCCAGCGCCTGACCAAGGACCCGCTGCAGATCGTCGGCGGCCACGTGCAGGTGCCGCAGAAGCCCGGCCTGGGCGTGGAACTGGACATGGTCGAGGTCGAGAAGGCCCACCAGCTCTACCGGCAGCACGGCCTGGGCGCGCGCGACGACGCCACCGCCATGCAGTACCTGATCCCGGGCTGGACCTTCGATCCGAAGCGGCCCTGCATGGTGCGGTGATGGCCCACCCCCGTCGCTTGCCCACTTCGTGTGGCCGCATCCCCCCTCAAGGGGGCGACACCAGCCGTCCGGCAGAGCCGGCCCGGCGGTGTCCCCAGGGCGCGCTTTCAGCGCGTCATTGACCGGCACCCTGAACGACTGATTCACCACCGAGGGAGATGACCATGCGACCCAACCGACTGCGCGCACTCTGGCAATCCGGCGGCGCCGCCGTGAACGGCTGGCTGGCCATCCCCAACAGCTTCTCGGCCGAGGTCATGGCCCAGCAGGGCTGGGACGCGCTGACCATCGACCTGCAGCACGGCCTGGTCGACGAAGGCGCGATGCTGCCCATGCTGCAGGCCATCTCCACCACCGACACCGTGCCGGTGGTGCGGGTGCCCTGGCTGGCGCCGGGCATCCTGATGAAGTCCCTGGACGCCGGCGCCTACGGCGTCATCTGCCCCATGGTCAACACCCGCGAGGACGCCGAGAAGCTGGTCGCCTGGACCCACTACGCGCCGCGTGGCACGCGCAGCTACGGCCCGGTGCGGGCCTCGATCTACGGCGGCGCCGACTACGCGCAGCACGCCAACGACACCATCGTCACCTTCGCCATGATCGAGACCGCGCAGGCCCTGGCCAACCTGGAGGACATCCTCTCGGTGCCGGGGCTGGACGCGGTCTACATCGGCCCCTCCGACCTGTCGCTCTCGCTGGGCTGCACGCCCACCTTCGACGACGTCGACCCCAAGGCCGCCGAAGCCATCGCCCACATCCTGGCCCGCGCGCGGGCCCACGGCCTGGTGGCCGGCATCCACAACGGCAGTCCCGAGGCCGCGCGCCGGCGCATCGCCATGGGCTTCCAGTTCGTCACCGTCAGTTCCGACGCCCGCCTCATCGCGGCCGGTGCCCAGCAGATCGTGCGCGAGATGCGCGGAGCCCAGCCGGCGGCACCCACCAGCGCTTATTGACGCCCCCCCTTCACACCCCCACTCTAGGAGTCTCCACATGAAGATCGGATTCATCGGCCTGGGCATCATGGGCACGCCCATGGCCGGCCACCTGCTCGCCGCCGGCCACACCCTGTTCGTGCGCACCCGCAGCCAGGTGCCCGCGGCCCTGTCGGCCGCCACCGTCTGCGCCACCAACGCCGACGTCGCGCGTTCCGCCGACATCGTGTTCCTGATGCTGCCCGACACCCCCGACGTCGAGACCGTGCTGTTCGGCCAGGACGGCGTGGCCGACGGCCTGAGCGCCGGCAAGGTGGTGGTCGACATGAGCTCGATCTCGCCCATGGAAACCAAACGTTTTGCCGAACGCGTCAACGCCAAGGGTTGCGAGTACCTTGACGCGCCGGTGTCCGGCGGCGAAGTGGGCGCCAAGGCCGCCAGCCTGACCATCATGGTCGGCGGCAGCGAGGCCTGCTTCGAGCGCGTCAAGCCCCTGCTGGCGCTGATGGGCAAGAACATCACCCTGGTGGGCGGCAACGGCGACGGCCAGACCACCAAGGTCGCCAACCAGATCATCGTCGCGCTCAACATCGCCGCCGTGGGCGAGGCCCTGGTGTTCGCCAGCAAGGCCGGCGCCGACCCGGCCAAGGTGCGCCAGGCCCTGATGGGGGGCTTCGCGGCCAGCCGCATCCTGGAAGTGCACGGCGAGCGCATGATCAAGCGCACCTTCAACCCGGGCTTTCGCATCCGCCTGCACCAGAAAGACCTGAACCTGGCCCTGCAAGGCGCGCGCGAACTCGGCGTGGCCCTGCCCCAGACCGCCAACGCCGCGCAGATGATGCAAGCCTGTGCCGCCGCCGGACTGGCCGACATGGACCACTCCGCCCTGGTGCAGGCCTTCGAACGCCTGGCCGACCACCCGGTGGCTTGACCCCCCCGCGCCGCTTCGCGTCACCCCCCAGTGGGCGACACCAGCCGTCTGGCGGAGCCAGCCCGGCGGTGTCCCCGGTGGGGGCCGAGCAGGCGGTGTGTCGCGCAAGCCGGCTGTGTGCCGCCGTTCTGAACCCTTCTCTGCCCCAACGACCATGAAAACCCTGCAATCCATCCGCGCCCGCACGGGCGAAGCCCTGGGCGCACCGCTGCCCGCCTCCACGCCCGAACAGGTCGATGCCGCCGCCTTGGCCGCGTCCGACGCTTTCGCCGCCTGGTCCACCAGCAACGGCGCCACCCGCGGCGCGCTGCTGCGTGGCCTGGCCGCGGCGCTCGAAGCCGACCGCGAAGCCCTGGTGGCCTTGGCCGACGACGAAACCGCGCTCGGCCCGGTCCGCCTCAACGGCGAACTCGACCGCACCGCCTTCCAGCTGCGCCGCTTCGCCGACATGGCCGAACGCGGCGTGGCCTTCGCCGTCACCGACGACCCGGCCGTGGCCGGCGCGCCGCCCGTGGGTCACCCGGCCATGGTGCGCCAGTGTGTGCCGCTGGGGCCGGTGGCCATGTTCTCGGCCAGCAACTTCCCCTTCGCCTTCTCGGTGCTGGGCGGTGATACCGCCTCGGCCCTGGCCGCCGGCTGCCCGGTGGTGGTCAAGGCCCACTCCGGCCACCTGCACCTGTCCAACCGCGTGTTCGGCCTGGTCCAGCAGGTGCTGGCCGCGCAGGGCCTGCCGGCCGGCCTGGTGGGCATGATCCAGGGCGGCGGCAACGACGTCGGCGTGCGCCTGGTGCGCCACCCCGCCATCGCGGCCGGCGCCTTCACCGGCTCCACCCGCGGCGGCGCGGCCCTGCAGGCCGAGGCCAGCGCGCGTCCGCGCCCCATTCCCTTCTACGGCGAGCTCGGCTCCATCAACCCCGTGGTCGCCCTGCCGGCCGTGCTCGCGGCCAAGGGCGGTGAACTCGCCGCCACCCTGGCCGGCTCGATCGCGCTGGGCTGCGGCCAGTTCTGCACCAGCCCCGGGGTCATCGTGCTGCTCAAGGGCGCCGAGAGCGAGGCCTTCGTGGCCCAGCTGCGCAGCGCGCTGGCGGCCCAGAACCCCCACGCCATGCTGACCCCCGGCATGCGCCAGGCGCTGGACGCCGGCGTGGAACACCTGGTGCAAGCCGGTGCCCAGCCGCTGCTGCGCGAGGCCGGCAGCGCCGAGGCCCCGCGCCCCTTCCTGGCCCAGGTCGAGGCCACGCAGTTCATTGCCCAGGCCGCCCTGCGCGAAGAGGTGTTCGGTCCGGCCAGCCTGATCGTGTGGGCCGATTCGGTGGCCCAGGTGCTGCGGGTGCTGGACGCCGTCGGCGGCAGCCTGACCGTGACCCTGTGGGGTGCGGACGCCGACACGGCCGACACGCGTGCCCTGGTGCGCGGCGCCATGGCCATCGCCGGGCGTGTGCTGTTCGCCGGTGTGCCCACCGGCGTGGCGGTCACCGCCGCCCAGCAACACGGCGGCCCCTGGCCCTCGTCCACCCAGCCCATGACCACCTCGGTCGGCGACGCCGCCATCGAGCGTTTCCTGCGCCCGGTGTGCCTGCAGGACGCGCCGGCCTGGCTGCTGGCACGCCAGGGGCAACCCGTCTGAAGGCGCGCCCGCGCGCTTTCAGTGGATGGACGATAGGAACTGCTGCAGTTCCGGCGTGCGCGGTGAGCTGAACAAGGCGTCCGGCGGGCCCATTTCGTGCACCCGGCCCTGGTGCATGAAGATCACGCGGTCGCTGACCTTGCGGGCGAAGTTCATCTCGTGCGTGACCATCAGCAGGGTCATGCCTTCCTGCGCCAGCGACTCCACCACCTGCAGCACCTCGCCCACCAGTTCGGGGTCCAGGGCCGAGGTGATTTCGTCGCAGAGCAGGATGCCGGGTTCCATGGCCAGCGCGCGCGCGATCGCCACCCGCTGCTGCTGGCCGCCCGAGAGCTGTTCGGGGAAGGCCGAGAACTTCTCGGCCAGGCCCACGCGCTGCAGCAGCTGGCGCGCCCGTTCTTCCAGCGCCGGGCCGGCCTGCTGTTTCACCAGGCTGGGCGCCAGCATCACGTTCTTGCCCACCGAGAGGTGGGGGAAGAGGTTGAAAGACTGGAAGATCATGCCCACCTGCTGGCGCAGCGCGCGCATGGCGGCCGGGTCCTTGTAGACCAGGGGCTGGCCTTGCACGCGCAGCTCGCCGTGCTGGAACACCTCCAGGCCGTTGACACAGCGCAGCAGCGTGCTCTTGCCCGAGCCGCTTTTGCCGATGATGGCGATGACCTCGCCCGGACGCACCTCCAGATCGATGCCCTTGAGCACCTCGTGGGTGCCGTAGGACTTGCGCAGCCCCCGGATGCTCACGGCCGGCTGGCCTTGGATGTCAGTGTTTGGCATGCAATTGGCCCTCGAGAACACGCGAATAGAAACTGATGGGGAAACACAGCCCGAAGTACAGCAGCGCGACGCAGCTGTAGACCAGGAAGGGCTGGAAGGTGGCGTTGGTGATCATGGTGCCGGCCTTGGTGAGTTCGACGAAGCCGATCACCGAGGCCAGCGCCGTGCCCTTGATGACCTGCACCAGAAAACCCACCGTGGGCGCCACCGCCAGCCGGCCGGCCTGCGGCAGCACGACGTGGCGCATCTGCTCCAGGAAGTTCAGCGCCAGGCTCTGGGCGGCTTCCCACTGGCCCTTGGGCACGGCCCGCACGCAGCCGTGCCAGATCTCGCACAGGTAGGCGCTGGCGTAAAGCGTGAGCGCCGCCGAGGCCGCGAACCAGGCCGAGGTCTCCACGCCCAGCAGGGCCAGGCCGAAGTAGGCGAGGAAGAGCTGCATCAGCAGCGGCGTGCCTTGAAACACCTGCACGTAGACCGACACGCTGCGCTGCAGCCAGGGTTGGGGTGTGCTGCGCAGCACCAGCAGCAGCAGGCCCACCAGGCCGCCGCCGACGAAGGCGATCAGCGACAGGACCACCGTCCAGCGCGCGGCCAGCAGCAGGTTGCGCAGGATGTCCCAGAGGGTGAAGTCAACCACGGCGGCCTCCCAGCAGAAAACGGTCGCCAAGGCGGTTGAGCGCATGGCGCACCAGCACGGATAACAGCAGGTAGATCAGCGTGGCGACGATGAAGGCCTCGAAAGCGCGGAAGTTGCGGCTCTGGATCAGGTTGGCCGCGAAGCTCAGCTCCTCGGTGGCGATCTGCCCGCACACGGCCGAGCCCAGCATCACGATGATGATCTGCGACACCAGCGCCGGCCACACGCGGCGCAGCGCGGGCGGCAGCACCACGCGGGTGAAGGTCTGGGCGCGCGTCAGGGCCAGGCTGAGTGCGGCCTCGATCTGGCCGCGCGGCGTGGCCTGCACGCCGGCGCGCACGATCTCGGCCGCGTAGGCGCCCAGGTTGAGCACCATGGCGATCACGCTGGACCACTCGGGCGACAGCCGCAGGCCCAGCGCCGGCAGGCCGAAGAAGATGAAGAACAGCTGCACGATGAAGGGCGTGTTGCGGATCAGCTCCACATAGACCCCCACCGCCCAGCGCAGGGGCGCGCTGCCCTCGGTGCGGGCCCAGGCACAGCCTATGCCCACCAGCACCCCGAGGACGGCGGACACCGCCGTCAGGCCCAGCGTCCACAGGACCCCCTTGAGCAGCAGCGGCCACTCGGACAGGACGGCGGCGAAATCGAATGCGACAGACATGGCGGTGGCCGCTGTGTGTGTCGCTTACAGCGGCAGGTTGCCGGCCGGGCGCTTGAGCCACTTCTGCGCCAGCTTGTCGAGTTCGCCCGCGGTCTTGGCGTCGGCGATCACGGCATTGACCTTGGTGCGCAGCGCGTCCTCGCCTTTGGCCACGCCGATGAAGTTGGGGCTGTCCTTGAGCAGCAGCTTGTACTCGGCGCCGAGCTGGGCGTTGCGCAACATCATGTTCTCGGCCACCGAGATGCCGGTGGCGATCAGTTGCGTCTGGCGCGACACAAAGGCCGACACGGTGGCGTTGTTGTCCTCGAAGCGGCGGATGTCGGCCGTGGCCGGGGCCAGCTTGGTCAGCTCCTGGTCCTCGATGGCGCCACGGGTGACCGCGATGCTTTTGCCCGCCAGGTCCTGCATGGAGGTGAGGGCGATGGACTTGGGCGCGAAGATGCCCTGGAAGAAGGGCGAGTAGGCGGCCGTGAAGTCGATCACCTTCTCGCGCTCCGGGTTCTTGCCCAGGGTGGAGATGACCAGGTCGGCTTTCTTGCTCTGCAGGTAGGGGATGCGGTTGGCGCTGGTCACCGGCACCAGCTCCAGCTTCACGCCCAGCTTGGTGGCGATGAGCTTGGCCATGTCCACGTCCAGGCCCTGCGGCTGCAGGTCGACGCCGACAAAACCGTAGGGCGGGAAGTCGGTCGGCACGGCGATCTTGATCAGCTTGGTCTTCTCGACGTTCTCGAGCGCGGTCTGCGCCTGGGCGCCGCCGGCCAGGGCCGACAGCGCGACGGTGGTGACGAGGGCCAGCAGCTGGCGTTTGGTGGTGTTCATAGCAGGGCTCCTAGGTAGGGTGGGGGAGGGGTGGTGGGGGATTCGGGGCGGGTGTCGCCGGGCGCGGGGCGGGCCACCGGGGCCAGGGCGGCGCGCAGGCCGGCCAGCGGGTCGTGGGCGGCGGCGCCCGGGCGCAGCGCCTGCTGCACCTGACCGATGTGGCGCGCCATCAGCGTCTCGGCGCGGGCCGCGTCGCCGGCGGCCAGCGCCTGCACGATCTCGACGTGGTCCTGGCAGGACTGCGCGGCGTCGTGGGTGGACTGGTAGAGCATGGCGATCAGCGTGGTGCGGGCGGTGAAGTCGCGCAGGGTGTCGGCCAGCAGCTGGTTGCCCAGGCATTCGGCCAGGCAGACATGGAAGTCGCCGAGCAGGAAGCTGCGCCGCCCGACGTCGCTGCCGGCCAACGCCTCCTGCTCGTCGCGCAGGTGGCGCTGCAGTTTGGCCAGCCGGGCCGCGTCCATGGGCGCGGCGCTGCGGATCAGGCCGGTCTCGATCACGCGGCGTGCCTCGAAGGCCTCGCGCGCCTCGGCCTCGGAGGGCTGGACCACGTACCAGCCCCGGCGCGCGCTGACGGTGACGATGCCACGCGCCGCGAGCTGCATCAGGGCCTCGCGCACCAGGGTGCGGCTGCAGTCGAACAACATGGACAGCGCCTGCTCGCCCAGGCGGCTGCCCGGGGCCAGCTTCTGGGCCAGGATGGCTTCAACAATGCGTTCGGCGATGTCGCTGGAGTTCATGGTCGTGCGGGTGTGTGCCAGACCACCAGCGAAAAGCGTGCCAGCTGCTTACATGGCTTGTATGCAAACTTTGTGCATCTATTGGGTGCACCGGGTCGGGCGGGGCCGGCGCCAGGCCCAAACGTGGTTCGTCCGTGGCACCTTCTGGTGCATGCGCTCCTGCACAATGGTGGCCGGTCTTGCCTTGTTCCCCTTTCATTTGTTCCACACCCACCCATGTCCAACCTTGCCCCGCCCTCGTCCGATGCCCAGATCGCCCAGACCCTGCTGGAGGCCCGCCGCAGCGGGCAGGTGGCCAACGCCGACGCGGTGGTGATCGCGGACGCCGCCCAGGCCTACCGGGTGCAGGCGGCGGTCAGCGAGGCCATGGGCTGGTTTGCCGATGGGCCGGCGCGCCACTGGAAATCGGGTGGACCCGGGCGCGAGGCGGTGCTGACCCACGCGCCGCTGCCGCCCGCCGGTGTCTGGGCCAGCCCCGCCGACGCGCGTGCCTGGCCGTTTCACTGGCGTGGCATCGAGGCCGAGATCGCCCTGCGCCTGGGCCAGCCGGTGGACCGCGACCACGCCGGCCGCCTGGACCAGGACAGCGCGCGCGCGCTGGTGGACGCCATGACGGTGTCCATCGAGCTGGTCGACTCGCGCTGGGCGCAGGCCCTGGACGCACCGGGCTGGCACAAGCTGTGCGACCTGCAGTCCCACGGCGCGCTGGTGCTGGGTGAGTGGGTGCCCTGGCGCGCGCGCGATTGGGCCACGCAGACCTGCGAGTTGCGCATCGGTGGCCACGAGCAGGTGTTCACCGGCACCCATTCGCTGGGCGACCCCAGCTGGCTGCTGCCCCAGTGGCTGCGCCACGCCACCCGCGATGGCGCGGTGCTGCCCGCCGGCACCGTGGTCACCACCGGCACCTGGTGTGGCCTGCCGCTGGCGCAGGCCGGCGACGAGGTGGTGGTGCGTTTCCCCGGCGTGGGCGAAGCGTCCGTTCAGCTTTGAGAAGGTGTGAATGCATCCGGCGTGGCAGCGCTCGCCAGCAGCAGGTCCTTGACGGCCGCGAAGGCCGGGTCTTCGAGGGCGGCGGCGTGGCACCACAGGTGGATGTGGCGCGGCGTGGGCGCCACCGGCAGGGCCAGCTCCACCAGGTCGAACCGGGCGCCCAGTCGGCGCAGCGGAAACCGGGGCAGCACCGACAAATGCCGACCCAGGCCCAGGGTGCCCAGCAGCATGAAGACCTCGCCCAGCACGGTGATCTCCACCCGCATCTCCTCCACGCCGGCCGCGGCCAGCATCTCGCGCACGCCCTGATCAAAGGGTGAGGTCGTGCCCAGGCTGATCCAGCGCTGGCCGTTGGCGTCGCCCGGGCGCAGGCGGCGCTGGCGCGCCAGCGGGTGGCTGCGGCCACAGTACACGCCCAGGTCGTCCTCGACCATCAGAAAGCGCGCGATGCCGGGCGGCGGCCGTTCCAGCCAGGAGGGCGCGATCACAAAATCGTGCCGGCGGTCGATCAGCTGCTCCACCAGCAGGTGGGGCCGGTCGCTTTGCACCAGCAAGGCCATGTCCGGGTAGGCCGCCTGGAGGTGCTGCGCCAGGCCGCTCAGCAGGGCCGCGCCCACCAGCGGGCCGGCGCCGATGCGCACCTGGTGGCGTATGCCGCTGCGGTGGCGGGCCGTCACCTCGGCCGCGTCCTGCAGGCGCCGCGCGATGGCGCGGCCCTCGCGCGCCAGCATCTCGCCCAGCGGTGTGCTGCGCACGCCGTAGCGGCTGCGCTCGAACAGCGTGCCCCCGGCCTGCATCTCCAGCGTCTGCATGTTGTGCGTGAGCGTGGGCTGCGTCAGGTGCAGGTGGCGGCTGGCCTGGGTGATGGAGCCCTTTTCCAGGATGGTGGCCAACTGCACCAGGTGTCGCGGGTCCATTGATTTTCTTTCGTTTGGAAAACAAATTTCAATTTTACGGATGCGATCAAAGTGCCTAAGCTCCGGCACCAGCGACGACCGACACCATGAAACCGAACATCATCTACATCGTTTCCGACGACCTCGGCTACGCCGACCTGGGCTGCTACGGCGGGCGCGACGCGGCCTTCGGCGCCGTCTCGCCCCACATCGACGCGCTGGCCGCCGGGGGCATGCGCTTCACCGAGGGCTATGCCAACTCGCCCGTGTGCTCGCCCACCCGCTTCGCGCTGCTGACCATGCGCTACCAGTACCGCCTGCGCGGCGGCATGGAAGAGCCCATCAACAGCCGCAGCAAGGGCAGCACCACGCTGGGCCTGCCGCCCGACATCCCCACCCTGCCGTCGCTGCTGCGCGAGGCCGGCTACACCACCGCCCTGATCGGCAAGTGGCACCTGGGCTACCCGCCGGCCTTCGGGCCGCTGCGTTCCGGGTACGACGAGTTCTTCGGCATCATGGCCGGCGGGGTGGACTACTTCACCCACTGCTCGGGCAAGGGCGACCACGACCTCTACCTGGGCGAGGACGAGCACCACGAGGTGGGCTACCTCACCGACGTGTTCTCGCAGCGCGCGGTGGACCATGTGCACCGGCAAGCGGCGGCGGCGCGCGCGGGCCGCCCCTTCTTTCTGAGCCTGCACTACACCGCGCCCCACTGGCCCTGGGAAACCCGCGACGATGCCCACGTGGCGCCCGAGGTGGCGGCCAACCTGTTCCACCTGGACGGCGGCAACGTCGAGAGCTACCGCCGCATGATCCACCACATGGACGAGGGCATCGGCCGTCTGGTGGCGGCCCTGCGCGAGCAGGGTCTGCTGGAGAACACGCTGATCGTCTTCACCAGCGACAACGGCGGCGAGCGTTTTTCCGACAACTGGCCGCTGGTGGGCGGCAAGATGGACCTGACCGAAGGGGGCATACGCGTGCCCTGGATCGCCCACTGGCCGGCGGCGGTGCCTGCCGGTTCGGTGTGTGCCCAGCAGGGCATGACCATGGACTGGTCGGCCACCCTGCTGGACATCGGCGGCGGCCGGCCCGACCCGCGCTACCCGCTGGACGGGGTATCGCTGGCCCGTGTGCTGCGCGACCCGGCGCAGGTGTTCGAGCGCCCGCTGTACTGGCGCATGAAACACCGCGGCCAGCGTGCCCTGCGCCAGGGCGACTGGAAGTACCTCCAGGTGGACGGGCACGAGTACCTGTTCAACCTGGCCCAGGACGCCCGTGAGCGCGCCAACCTCATGCGCAAGCACCCCGACACCTTCCAGACCCTGCGCCAGGCCTGGCTGGACTGGGCCTCCGAGGTACCCGACATCCCCGACGACGCGGCGGTGAGCCTGGGCTACTCGACCCAGGACATGCCCCAGCGCTGACCGGCGCCCCCACACCCCCTCTATCCCAACGGAGACACCCCATGCCCACCACCCGCTCACGCCGCCCCGTGGCCGCCGCCTTGCTTGCGCTGCTGGCCTGTGGCGCCCAGGCCCAGGCCTGGCCCGACAAACCCATCAAGCTGGTGACGCCGTCCACACCGGGCGGCCCGCCCGATGTGTACGGCCGTGCCCTGGCCGACCAACTGGCCCGCGAGCTGGGCCAGGCGGTCATCGTCGAGAACATGCCGGCCGTGGGCGGCATGATCGCGGCGCAGTCCATGGCACGCGTGCCCGCCGACGGCCACACCCTGATGGTGGGCACGGCCGGCGCCATGACCATCACGCCCAACGCCAACCCCAAGGCCCAGTACAAACCGGCCGATTTCACGCCCATCTGCCAGGGCGTGGAAGCCGCGCTGGTGCTGGCCAGCCACCCCAGCCTGGGCACCCGGACCTTCAACGAACTGAGCCAGTGGATGAAGGCGCAGAAGGCGCCGCCCACCTATTCGTCCTACGCGCCCGGCTCGCCCGCGCATTTCCTGGGCCACCAGCTGGGCGAAGCCCTCAAGCTCGACCTGGTCCACGTGCCCTACAAGAGCAGCCCGGCGCAGATCACCGACATGATCGGCGGCGTGGCGCCCCTGGGCTTTGTGCAGATCGCCACCGCCAGCCCCCACGTCAAGGCCGGCAAGCTCACGGCCTACGCCACCACCGGCGCGCAGCGTTCGCCCCAGCTGCCCGACGTGCCCACCGTGGCCGAGCTGGGCCTGCCCCAGCTGGAAACCACGGTGTGGTTCGGCCTCACCGGGCCCAAGGGCCTGCCGCCGGCCGTGGTCAAGCGCCTCACCGAGGCCCATCAGAAGATCGTCGCGTCGCCCGAGTTCAAGACCCGCATGGCGGTGGCCGGTCTGTCACCGTCGGTCGGCCTGTGTGGCGACGGTTTTCTCAAGAAGATGAACGACGAGACCGCGCGCTGGGGTCGCATCGTCAAGGCCACCGGCTTCGTGGCCGACAACTGACGGACCGGTTCATGCCAGGCTGGGCCAGCGGTGCGCCCATGGCGCGACGGCCTCGAAGGCCGCGCCCAGGTCCAGCAACATGTCGTCGCTGCCGTAGGCACCCACCATCTGCATGCCGATGGGCAGGCCCTCGGCCGAGGGGGCGGTGGGCACGGCCAGCGCGGGCAGGCCGGCGGCATTGACCCAGCCGGTGTAAATCGCGTGGCCACGCGGTCCCACGTCCTGGCCGTCAATGCGCGGCGGGAAGGCCTCGCGCTTGGGCCAGGGCAGGGCGGCGGCCGAGGGCATGACGATCACGTCGAAGCGCTCGAACAGCGCCGCCGTCTCGCGCCGCAGCTGCCACACCCTCTCCATCGTCTGCCACAGCAGCGTGGCCGGCAGGGCGCGGCCCAGGGCGGCCATGTCGCGGTACTTCTGCGAGGCCTGGGCTTCCCAGTCGGGATGCTGGTCGAACATGCTGGCCAGGCCCATCTGGCCGATGCGGGGCCAGGCGGTGGCGAAGAAGCCCAGGTCCAGCGGCAGGGCGCCGGTCTCGACGTGGTGGCCCAGGGCCGCGAGCTGCGCCACGCCGCCCGACACGCTGGCGGCGATCTGCGGGTCCAGCGGCGCGTCGCCCAGCCGTTCCACGTAGAGCACCCGCAAGGGGCCGCCGGGGCGCGGCAAGCTGGCCGCGTGGGCCGCGGCCAGCGAAAGCCGGTCCACCGCCGCCGGACCGCGCATCACGCCGAACAGCAGGCGGGTGTCGGCCACGGTGCGGGCGATGGGGCCGATGATCTCGAAGTCCAGCAGCAGCGTGGGCAGCACGTGCTGGCGCGGCACCGCGCTCAGCGAAGGCTTGAGGCCCACCAGCCCGGTGTGCGAGACCGGCCGGCGGATCGAGCCGCCGCCGTCCTGCGCGATGGCCAGCGGACCGATGCCGGCGGCCACCGCCGCCACCGCGCCGCCGCTGGAGCCACCGGGCGTGAGCTCGGTGTTCCAGGGGTTGCCGGTGGGGCCGTAGACCGGGTTGTCGGTGTAGCCCTCCAGCGCGAACTCGGGCACGTTGGTCTTGCCCAGGATGAGTGCGCCGCCGGCCCGCGCGCGGCCGACCGCGAATTCGTCCTCGCCGGTGCCCCGCGCGGCCAGTGCGCGGCAGCCCCAGCTGGTGGGCAGGTCGGCGGTGTAGAGGCTGTCCTTGACCGTCAGCGGGATGCCGTCGATGGCCGACAGCGGCTGGCCGGCGGCAAAACGGCGCGTGGACGCTTCCGCTTCGCGCAGACAGTCGGCGTCGCGGCGCAGCACCACGGCGTTGAGTGCGGGGTTGACCGCTTCCAGCCGGGCCAGGCTGGCCCGGGCCGCGTCCAGCGGCGTCAGGCTGCCGTCGCGAAAGCGGCGGGCGAGTTCGGTGGCCGGCAGTTGCCACAACAGGTCGTTCGTCATCCGTTCCTCACATGTGGCCCGGCAGCCAGGTGGCCAACGCGGGCACCACCAGCAACAGCAGGGTGAAGGCGATCATGATCACGGCGTAGGGCAGCGCGCCCCAGATCACGTCCTCCAGCCCGCCCTTGTCGGGCCGTATGCCGTGCACCACGAACAGGTTCATGCCCACCGGCGGCGTGATCAGGCCCAGCTCGCACATCAGCACGATGAAGATGCCGAACCACACCGGGTCCACGCCCAGCGCCACCGCGATCGGGAAGGTGATGGGGATGGTGGCGACCTGCATGGACAAGACGTCCATGAACATGCCCAGGATCAGGTAGAAGACGATCAGCGCCAGGATGAAGCCCGTGCCCGACAGGCCCAGGCCGGCGACCCATTTGGTCATGGCCTCGGCCACGCCGGTCAGGCTGACCGTGAGATTGAGGATGAAGGCGGCCACGATGATCAGCAGGATCATGCCGCTGACCCGCGCGGTGCTGATGAAGCAGTTGCGCATCAGGTCCCAGTTGAGCTTGCCCGACTGCCAGACGAAGGCCAGCGCCGCCACCACGCCCAGCGCCGCGCTTTCGGTGGTGGTGGCGATGCCGAAGTACAGGCTGCCCATGACGATGCCGAACACCACCACCGGCGGCACCAGGAACTGCAGCGTGCGCAGACGCTCGGCCAGCGGCACCTTGTCCTCGCGTTTCACGTTGCCGCTGGCGACGCTGGAGATCCAGATCCAGAGCATGAAACAGCCGGTCAGCAGCAGGCCCGGGATGATGCCGGCGATGAACAGTTTGCCGATGGAGGTGTTGGTCAGCGAGCCGTAGACGATCATGTTCACGCTGGGCGGGATCAGGATGCCCAGGGTGCCGCCCGCGGCCAGCGAGCCCAGCGAGGCACGCATGGAGTAGCCGCGCCGCTGCAGCGAGGGCAGGGCCACCGTGCCCACCGTGGCCGCCGTGGCCACCGACGAGCCCGAGGTGGCCGCGAACAGCGCGCAGGCGCCGATGTTGGTGTGCAGCAGGCCACCGGGCAGGCGGCCCAGCCAGGCCGACAGCGCGATGTACATGCGGTCGGCGATGCCCGAGCGCAGCAGCAGCTCGCCCAGCAGCACGAACAGCGGGATCGAGGTCAGCAGGTTTTCGTTCTGCACGCCCCAGACCACCGGGGCGATGGAGTCCATGAAAGGCACGCCGTAGGCCGAGATGCCGCCGATGATGCCGACCAGGGCCATGGACACGGCGATCGGCATGCCGGCCAGCATGAGCCCAAGCATGGCCAGAAAGGCCAGGCCAAATATGCCAACGCTCATGTTTGTGCTCCTTGTTGTTCTGCCGACTGGCGCAGGGCCAGGTCGTCCAGTTCTTCCTTGAGCTCGTCCTTGGCGCTCTTGGGCTGGAAATCGTGGTTGAGGATGTCGATGTGTCCGCTCAGCAGCAGCCGCGTGGCGTGCACGGCATAGCCGAAGGCCACCAGCGCGAACACCACCAGGCCCACGTACCAGACCGATTGCGGCCAGATCAGCGGCGTGGCCCAGGGCGTTTGAGCCGTGCTGCCGTACTGCAGCGTGTCGCCGATCACCTTGAAGGCTATCCAGGCGATGAAGGCGCCGAACAGGGCCAGCGTGACGATGGCCAGCCAGTTGAGGATGGCCTGCAGGCGTCGCGGGAAGTGTTCGTGGAACACGTCCACCCGGATGTGGTTGCGCCCCATCAGCGCCAGGCTGAAGGCGATGGTGGAACCCACCGCCAGCGCGTAGCCGCCGAGTTCGTCCGCGCCTTGCAGCGAGATGTTGAAGAGCTTGCGGCTCAGGGTCTCGACGGTGACCACCGCCGAGAGCAGCAGGAAGATGCCACCAAAGACGGTGGCCAGCAGGTTTTCAATGCGTTGTTTCATCGTCGAGGCCTTCTGGGATGGGGCTGCCGCCGCGTGGGCGGCAGCCGGTGTCACCGAAGAGGCGCCGAGCGTGGAGGTGCCGGCGCCCGCGCTCATTTCAGCCCCAGCACCGGACCACCTACCGCGGCGGTCCACTTTTGCGAGCAGCCGGGGTTGCTCTTGTCACAGACCTCGGCCCAGACCGGCAGGCTGGTCTTGGCCACCGCGCCGCGCACCAGCTCCAGGTCGGCCGCGGACACCGCCACGTTGGTCAGCTTGAATTTCTTGCCGGTGGTGCAGGGGTCCTTGCCGGCGTTGCAGTTCAGCGCGTCCTGGAACAGCTCTTCCGAATAGCTCCAGATGTCCTTGCTCAGGGTGTCGAAGGCGGTCGCCATCTTGGCCTGCTGGTCGGGTTTGAGGCGGCTCCAGGCCTTGAGCGTGATGGCGTAGCCGTTGAGCGCCATCTGGAAGCCCAGCGGCAACTGGTGGGTGGTGACTTCGGGCCAGCCGGCGGAGTTGGCCGAGCTGGGGCCGGTCACGGCGCAGTCCACCACACCCAGCGACAGCGACTGGTGGGTGTCGGCAAAGGACACCGGCACCGGCGTGCCTCCCACCAGCTCGATGAACTTGGCCAGGTTCTGATCGTAGACACGGACCTTCATGCCCTTGATGTCGGCGAGTTTGCTGATGGGCTTCTTGCAGAACAGGATCTGCGGACCGAAAGGCCAGACCGCCAGCAGCTTGACCTGGAACTGCTGCTGCAGGCGCTGGTCGACGGTGTCGAACCAGGCCTTGGAGACCTTGGCGCCGGTGGCGTAGTCGGGGCTGGCGCCCACGAGGTCCAGGCCCAGCAGCATGGGCTCGTCGCGCGAGTTCTGCGACACGCGCAGCGAGACGAAGTCGAACAGGCCGGCCTTCATCACGCGCAGCTGTTCGGTGTCCTTGATGCCCAGGGTGTCGATGGGCTTGTAGTCGACGTCGATGGGCAGGCCGGTCTTGGCGGCGAACTGTTCGAAGAAGGGTTGTTCCTTGTTTTTCTGGATCAGGCCGGTGGCCAGCGGCTGGCCGATGGCCTTGAAGCTCAGGCGGTCCTGGGCCTGGACGCCGGTGACCAGGCCAGCGGCAAGGGCCATCGCGGCCAGTGTGCGTGTGAGGGGTTTCATCGCGGGTTTTCCTTGGTGGGTTGGGAAAGGGGAATGCGAAAAGAGATCAGCTGTCGATGGAGACCTTGGCGTCGCGGGCCACGCGGGCCCACTTGGCGAGTTCGCTGCGGATGAAGTCGCCGTAGCGGTCGACCGAGCCGCCGCCGTCCTCGACGCCGAAGCCCTGGAACTTCTCCTGCACATCGGTCATGGCCAGCACGGTGTTGATGTCCTGGTTGAGGCGACGCGCCAGCGCGGGCGGCAGCTTGGCCGGGCCGGAGATGCCGTACCAGTTCATGGTCTCGAACTCGGGGAAGTCCTGCTCCTGCATGGTGGGCACGTTGGGGTAGGCCGGCGAGCGCTTGGCGCGCGACTGCGCCAGCGCCACCACGCGGCCGTTCTTGAGGTGGGGCGTGGCCGCCGTCATGGTCTCGAAGGTGAACTGGATCTGGCCGCCGATCAGGTCGGTCAGCAGCGGGCCGCTGCCCTTGTAGGGCACGTGCAGCGCGTTCACGCCGGCCAGCAGCTTGAACTTCTCGATCGCGAAGTGCTGGATGGTGCCGGGACCGGCCGAGCCAAAGCTCACCTGGCCGGGCTGGGCCTTGCACAGCGCCACCACCTCCTTGACGCTTTTCACCGGGCTGCTGGCGCTGGTGATCAGCAGGTTGGGCGTGAGGCCCAGCAGGGCCACGGGTGCGAAGTCGCGTTCGGCGTGGTAGCGCAGCTTGGGCATCACGGCGGGCGCGAGCGCGTGGCTGTTGATGGTGCTCAGGAACAGCACCGTGCCGTCGCCGGGTTGCTGCGCCGCGTACTCGGCCGCCAGCGTGCTGGAGGCGCCGGGCCGGTTGTCGACGATGACCTGCTGGCCCCACAGCGCGCCCAGCTTCTGGGCCACCACCCGTGCCAGGGCGTCGGCGCCGCCGCCGGGCGGAAAGCCCACGATCAGCTTGATCGGGCCGCTGGGCAGGGCCTGCGCCTGGGCCTGTTCCATGGCGCCCGACAGGCCCAGGCCGGCCAGGGCGGTGGCGCCCGCGTGGGTGAGGAAATGACGTCGTTGCATGAGAGGTCTCCGGTCTTGTGGGGTCAGGGTGGGGATGGGTCAGCGGGCCTGCCGCAGCAGCGCCTGTATCGCGGGGCTCAGGCCCTCGTTGGGTTTCTGGGGTGGGGGCGCGAAGCTGCCGCGCTGGGCTCGGCCGGGCTGCAGCGCGACCAGGGTTTCGGCGTGGTGCACCGCGCTGGAGACACCGTCGACCGACGGCACCGGCAGCCGCCCGCGCAGCGAACGCGCCAGGCCCGCCAGCGGCGCGCCGGCCAGCACGATGACGTCGGCGCCGTCCTCGTCCACGCAGCGTTCGGCCAGGGCGACCAGGCGTTCGCCCTGGTCGCCCTGCACGTTGCCGATGTCGGCCAGCGGTTCGTCCAGGCCGCGGATGCTGGCCAGGCGGCCGTCCAGCCCATAGGCGCTCACGGTCTCGCGGTACCACGCGCGGATGCGCTGGGAGATGGCGACGATGGAAAAACGCTGGCCCAGCAGGCAGGCGCTGGCCAGGGCCGCTTCGGTCAGGCCGGTGACGGGGCAGGGCAGGACCTCGCGCAGCGCGTTCAGGCCGGGGTCGCCGAAGGCGGCCACCACCACGGCGTCGTACCCCGCGTGGTGTTCGGCCGCCAGCTGGGCGGTGGCGTAGGCGCCGATCATGGCCTCGAAGCGGGTCTCGATGTAGGCGACGCCGAAGGGCGCGGTCAGGACCTCGATCTCGGTGCCGGGCGAGGCGCTGCGCTCGGCCTCGGCGCGGATCAGCTCGGACACGCTGGCCGAGATGTTGGGGTTGATCAGCAGCAGTTTCATGACTGGCCTCCGCGGCGC
>NZ_JASATI010000035.1:0-50056 GCF_038440225.1 Hydrogenophaga sp. OTU3427
GGGCGTGGGCGCGGTGCTGCCCGGCGACACGATCACCGGCCGCGTGTTCGGCGTGAACGAGATCACCCTGAGCATCGGCGCCGCCGAATAAGACAAGACGTTCAACCCACGGAGACAAACCCATGCAGATCCCCACCACCCGCCGCCACGTCCTGGGCGCCGCCACCGCCGCCGCGCTGGCCCTGAGCGCCTTCGGTGCCCATGCCCAGGCCCCGGCCAGCGACTTCCCCACCAAGCCCGTCACGCTCTACACCGCCTTCGCGGTTGGCAGCGGTCCCGACGCCGTGTTGCGCCTGGTCGCCAACAAGCTGTCGCTGCTGTGGAAACAGACCGTGACGGTGGACAACAAACCCGGTGGCGGCGGCTTCATCGCCATCGAGGCCGCGCGCCGCGGCACCACCGACGGCTATACCCTGCTGCAGCTCGACAGCGAGCACCTGGCCGCGCTGCCCCACCTGTACAAGGCGCGCAACTTCGACACCCTCAAGGCCTTCGACGCCACCGCGCCGCTGTTCCGCACGCCCTTCATGGTGGCGGTGTCGGCACAGTCGCCGTGGAAGAACATGACGGACCTGCTCAACGCCGCCAAGGCCAAGCCCGATGGCGTCAGCTACGGTTCCTGGGGCGTGGGCAGCCCGGGCCACCTGGGCGCCGAGTGGCTGGACATGTTGACCGGCACGCGCATGGTGCACGTGCCCTACAAGGAGGTGAGCCAGCTCTACACCTCGGTGGCCACCGGCGACGTGCCCTGGAGTTTTGCCAGCATCCCGTCCAGCCAGGGCGTCTACAAGGCCGGCAAGATCAAGTACCTGGCGGTGGCCGCGCCCAAGCGCATTCCCCAACTGCCCGACGTGCCCACCGTGGCCGAGGCCGGTGGCCCGGCCGCGCTGGACGTGAACTCCTTCGTGGTGCTGGTCACCCCCAAGGGCGTGCCGGCCCCGGTGCGCGCCAAGATCCACGCCGACGTGCTCAAGGTGCTGGGCGATGCCGAGGTGCGCGAGCGCTTCAACACCTTTGCCTTCGAACCCCTGGCCTGGTCGGTGGACGAGATCAACAAGCAGGCCGACACCAAATCGCGCCAGTACCTTCAGCTGATCCAAAAAGCGAACATCAGCCTGGACTGAAGCTCAGCGGCTTGTCCTCAAACTCCGTGTTGAGCACCACCGTGCTGGTGGTGCGCGCCACGCCGGGGATGGCCTTGATCTGGTAGATCACGTCTTCCAGCGCGCGGGCGTGGGTGGTGCGTATCTTGGCCAGGAAGTCGTACTCGCCCGCCACGCTGTGCAGCTCCAGCACCTCGGGCAGCAGGCGCAGGGCGGGCGCCACCTCGCGGCAGTGCACGCCGCCGTCGTTGCGTATGGCCACGAAGGCCGTGAAGTGCAGGCCCACCTTGGCCGGGTCCAGCCGCAGCGAGAAGCGCTCGATCACCCCACGCTCCAGCATCTTCTTCACCCGCTCGTGCACGGCGGCGGTGGACAGCCCCACCTCGGCCGCCACCTCGGCGTAAGAACGCCGGCTGTCCGTTCCCAGTGCCGTAAGAATTCTGGCGTCTGTCAGATCGAGCTGTAAATTTGCTTGCATTGGTGGCCTGCTTTGGTCAAAATCTGGCGCAACGCCAGATTTCCGTAAATTATCCGGTCAAACGTCCATCATGCCTACCGATTTCAAGCTCGCCGCCCAGGGTGGCCGCCTTCTGCCCTTGCTGGTGGCCCTGCTCACGGTCTACATCGTCTGGGGCACCACCTACTACGCGCTGGACGTGGCCATGGACTCCATGCCGCCGGTGCTGATGAACGGCACGCGTTTCCTCACCGCCGGGGTGGTGATGCTGGCCGTGGCGCGCTGGCAGGGCCAGGCCTGGCCCACCGCGGTCCAGTGGCGCAACGCGGCGCTGATCGGCGGGCTGATGGCCTTCGTGACCATGTCGCTGGTGGTGCTGGCGCAGAAGCTGGGCATTGGCTCCGGCCTGATGGCCACGGTGGTGACCACCATGCCCATGTGGCTGGCCTTGTGGTCGCGCCTGGGCGGCGAGCGTGTGCCTGTCACCAGTTGGCTGGGTCTGGCCCTGGGCGCGGCCGGTGCCGGCGTGCTGGCGCTGGAGGGCGATTTTTCCGCCACCTGGCTGGGCACGCTGTGTGCCTTTGGCGCGCCGCTGTGCTGGAGCATCGGCTCCTACGCCTCGCGCAAGCTGTCGCTGCCGGCGCCGGCCATGGCCTCGGGCGCGCAGTGGTTCATCGGTGGTGCCATGGGGGTGCTGGCCGCCTGGGCGCTGGAGCCCGGCGCGGCCACCTTCTCGCTGGGCCAGGTCAGCGCTGCCTCCTGGGCCGCCTGGGCCTACCTGGTGGTCATGGGCACCCTGGTCACGCTCAACGCCTACCTGTGGCTGCTGCAGAACAGCTCGCCCGCCGTGGCCGGCAGCTATTCCTTCGTCAACCCCGCCGTGGCCCTGTGGGTGGGCGTGGCCCTGGGGGGCGAGGTGCTGACTGGTTGGGTCTACCTGGCCATGCCCCTGGTGTTTGCCGCGCTGGCGCTGATTTTGTATGGCACGCCGCTGCTGGCCTGGGCCCGGCGCTGGTGGCCGCTGGGGGCTTCGCTGTCAGCACAAAAGCCCTCGTGCTGATGCCCCAAGGTGGCATCGCCTAGCATTTGGGGCATGAACATGCGCCTCATGCATGCGTGTCGCCGACTGGCCGCCGCCACGTTGTTGCTGTCGCTGGTGGCCTGCGCCAGCATGCCGCAGGTCAGCCTGCCGCTGCGCTTTGCCTGGTTTGAAGGCCGGCAGGTGGGCTACGTCAGCACCGACGCTTCGGACCCCGATGTGGCGCGTGAACTCGGTGTCAACCACGCACCGCGCCTGGCCGCCACCGTGCCCGCCGACCCCGCAGCACCGGGGCAGCGCCATGCGCTGGAGCGGGTGTACCACTTCAACGACGGCGCGCAGATCAACGTCTTTCCGTCCGTGCCCCAACCCGTGGGCCCCGACAGCACCGACCGCGCCTACAGCCCGCTGTGGCGCGTGGTGGAAGTGGCCTGGACGCCGGGCAGCACGCGCCGGCTGCTGACCTCCGAAGAAGCCGTGCTCGACGCCGTGGAGCGTGGCCAGCTGAGCCTGCGCGTCACCCGGGTGGTGGTGAACTGCGCGGTGGTGTCGGTCGACGGTGGGCGCGTGCTGCCGGGGGCCAGGCTCCAGCCCTGAGCACCTCAGTCGTCGTCACGGTCGCCACCACCGTGTGGGCGGCCCACCCAGCTGGTGCCGGGCTGGCCCGTCACCGGAGCGGGTGCCTGCTGCCACTCCCAGGCCCAGTAGCCCAGCACCACCGCCAGCAGCAGCCCCGCCAGCCAGGCGCGGTTGTGGGGCACCAGGTCGGGGCCGGTGCCGTCCACGCGGCCAGTGAGCATGGGCTGCGCCTGGTTCTTGCGGCGCAGCAGGCTCAGGCCCAGCAGCAAGGCCAGGTGGGCCAGCACGGTCCACAAAAAGAACTCGCCGACAAACTCGTGCGCCTCTTCCAGCCACTCGCCGCCCCATTCGTTGTAGGTGGCAACGCCGCTCAGCGTGAGCGGCAGCACCAGCATCAGCAGGGCCACCACGGCGCCGGCCATGGCCAGGTTCTGGCCCTGGCGCCAGTTGACGGTGCTCACCGCGACCGAGCCGCCGGCGGGCCGGAACGAACGCAGCCAGCCAGGCAGGCCGGCCACCTTGCGCCAGAGCATGGACAGCCGCGCGTGACGCGGCCCCAGAAGCCCATACAGCACCCGAAAGCCCAGCAGCCCGGCCAGGGTGTAGCCCAGCGTGACGTGTATCAGCCGCCAGCGTTCGCCGTCGGCCGTGGCGTAGGCGCCCACAAAACACAGGGCAAACAGCCAGTGGAAGAGACGGGTCGGGGCGTCGACGGCGCGGCGGCCGGGTGAATGCCTTGTATGCGCCTGCGCGGTGGTGGATGTGGGGGAAGGCAGGGTGGTGTTCATCGGTTCCTCCAGGGGGGTTCTGTGGGTTTCAGTCGCGCCACGCGGCTTGTTGGCGAGCGCCGAGGCCAGCCGGTACGCGCAGGCGGTCATCGCTGAAATCGCCTTGTTCGGCCCCGCCGTGGCAGGCCGCGCACTGGGCGGCGCTTTTCACGCTGGGCAGCTTCCACACGGCCGTTTCGATGTGCCGGTGTTTGCGCTCGAACCAGGCCGAGCGGGTGATGCGGTCCTGCGGCGGTGCCTCGGCCACCCGTTTGTAGGTGCCGGCGTGGGTCTGCAGCCAGCTGTTGAGCTGCAACACGGTGGCAGCGTCCAGGCTGGCGTCGCTGCCGTAGTGCTTGTCCAGCCCGGTCATGACGCGGCGCCACGAGGCGGCCGGCAGCAAGCCCGGCGGGTAGGCCACGTGGCAGGCGGCGCATTCCTGCGTGTAGGCCTTGGGCACCTGGGCCGGCATGGCGCGGCCACTGTCGGCAAGCACGTGGGTGTGGGCGGTGAGGGTGGCCAGCAGGGTGGTGGCGCACAGGAGGCGGTGTTGCATGGTGTGGGTTGGTCAGGGTTTGAGACGCAGCAGGTAGGCCAGCACGTTGGCCTTTTCGCCGGGGCTGCACTCGCGGCTGAGCACGTCCTTGCAGTTGCGGCGGAACCATTTGTCGACCTTGGCGCTGTCGGTGAAGGCCTCGCGGTTGAAGGCCGGCGCCAGCGGCGCGATCGGCTTGCCGGTGCTGGCGTGCTGGCCGGCGCGGGTGGGTGGGCTGTGGTGGCAGCTGCTGCACGACCACTCGGCGCCGTGGCGCTGGGTGAACAGCTGCTGGCCACGCTCGGCGTTGCCGGGCGCGCTGGCCTGGGCGCTCCAGCGCTCCAGTTGCTGGGGGGCGCTGGTGTCGGCGGCGCGCACGCCGCCGGTGGCGAGCAACAGGCCGGCCAGGACCGCGGCTTGCAGAGGGTGGAGGTGGTGTGTCATGGCCGCCATCCTGCGACCCAGCGTCTGTACCGCGTCTGAAGGCGCCGTTCATCTGCGGTTCATCGCTGCGCCGCGACAATCGGGGTCCATCCCACCGCTTCAGGGCCACCGTGCACCCGTTTGTTTCTGTGATCGCTGCCTGCGCCGTCGCCACAGGGCCCGCCCTGGCCAGCGACAGGCACGACCACGACCGTGCGCGCGCCGCCCTGCAGGCGGGCGAGATCCAACCGCTGGCCACCGTGCTGCAGCGTGTGGCGGCGGACCACCCCGGCCAGGTGCTGGAGGTGGAGCTGGAGCGCGACGGCGGCCGCTGGATCTACGAGATCAAGCTGCTGCAGGCGGGGGGTGGCCTGCTCAAGCTCGAGGTGGACGCCGCCAGCGGCCAGGTGCTCAAGGCGCGCGCGCGCCGCCAGGAGGGCCGTTGATGCGTGTCCTGCTGGTGGAAGACGAGGCCGCGCTGGCGCTGCCCCTGCAGAAGGTGCTGACCGAGGCCGGCTACGCGGTGGACTGGGTGGACAACGGCCGCGACGCCTGGGCGCTGGGCGGGTCACAGCCTTTTGACGCCGTGGTGCTCGACCTCGGCCTGCCGGTGATGGACGGTCTGAGCGTGCTCAAGCGCTGGCGCAGCGAAGGCATGAGCGCGCCGGTGCTCATACTCACCGCCCGCGACCAGTGGCACGACAAGGTGACCGGCATCGACGCCGGCGCCGACGACTACCTGACCAAGCCCTTCCACACCGAAGAACTGCTGGCCCGCGTGCGGGCGCTGATCCGCCGCGCCCAGGGCCTGGCCTCGCCCACCCTGGTGTGTGGGCCGCTGGCGCTGGACACGCGCAGCGGCCGCGTCACGCTGGACGGCCACCCGGTGGCCCTCACCAGCCACGAATACAAGGTGCTGGCCTACCTGATGCACCGCCCCGGCGCGGTGGTCTCGCGCGCCGAGCTCACCGAACACATCTACGCCCAGGACTTCGACCGCGACTCCAACACCATCGAGGTGTTTGTGGGCCGCCTGCGCAAGAAGCTGCCGGCCGAGCTGATCGAGACCGTGCGTGGCCTGGGCTACCGGCTGGTGGCGCCGCCCGGCCCATGAAGCGGCTGCCGCTTTCTTCGCTGCGCTGGCGGCTGCTGGCCGCCACTGTGGCGGGCGCGGCGCTGGCCCTGCTGCCGGCCGGCCTGGCGCTCACGGCCCTGTTCCGGGCCGAGATCGACCGGCAGTTCGACGACGCCCTGCGCCAGCAGCTCGACCAGCTCACCGCCCTGGTCGAGTTCGACGCCCAGGGGCAACTGCGGCTGGACGACAGCGGCCTGACCGACCCGCGCTGGCGCCGCCCTTATTCGGGCCTGTACTGGCAGGTCGACGCTCCCACGGCGCCTGCGGTGCTGCGCTCGCGTTCGCTGTGGGACGCCACGCTGGACAACGCGAGCGACGCCCTGCCCGATGGCAGCCTCCACCGCCACGACGTCACCGGCCCACAGGGCGCCACGCTGCGGGTGCTGGAGCGCAGCGTGTTCCCGGCCGGGCAGCCCCAGCAGCTGTGGCGCCTGCTGGTGGCGGCCGACCGCAGCGCATCGGCCCAGGCTGTCACGCGCTTTGGCCGGGTGCTGGCCCTGTCGCTGGGTGTCCTGTGGTGTCTGCTGGTGGCCGCCGCCTGGGCGCAGGTGCGTGTGGGGTTGGCGCCCTTGCGTGCCCTGCAGGCCGCTGTGCGCGCCGTGCGCGAAGGCGGGGCCACACGCATCGAGGCCGACGCGCCGACCGAGCTGCGGCCCCTGGTGCAGGGCTTCAACGAGGTGCTGGCGCACAACGAGGCCATGGTCGAGCGCGCCCGCCAGCAGGCCGGCAACCTGGCCCATGCCGTCAAGACGCCGCTGGCCGTGATGGCACAGGCGGCCGAAGGCGAGGCCTCCCCGCTGGGCCAGGTGGTGCGCGAGCAGACCGAGGCCGCCCGCCGCCAGGTCGACTGGCACCTGGCGCGCGCCCGGGCCGCGGCCCACAAGGCCTTTGCCAACGAGCGGGCGGCGCTGGCGCCGGTGGTGGACGGGCTGCTGCGGGTGATGGAGCGGGTGCATGCCGACCGTGGCCTGCACCTGCGCGCCGAGCCCGGCGACCCCACCGCTGCCTGTGGTTGCCCCGCCCAAGACGTGCAGGAGATGCTGGGTAACGTGCTGGACAACGCCTGCAAATGGGCCCGCAGTGAGGTGGTGGTTTCCGTGCTGCCGCGGTCTGGGGCCTGGTGCCTGCAGGTCGACGACGATGGCCCGGGCATCGCGCCAGGGCAGCGGCAGGCCGTGCTGGCGCGTGGCGTCAGGCTGGACGAGTCGGTGCCCGGCTCGGGCCTGGGACTGCACATCGCGCGCGATCTGGCCCTGGCCCACGGTGGCGACCTGGCGCTCGACCAGTCTCCTCTGGGTGGCCTGCGGGCGCAGCTGGTGCTGCCGGCTTCGAGGAGCTTGGGTACGATGTGAAGCGCGGCGCGGGTTGCGGCGCGGAGCGGGCCATGCCACTGTTCTCGAATTTCAACCTCTCGCGCTACTTCTCCACCGTGAGCCTGGTGCTCATCGTGCTGGCCGGTGGCCTGCTGGTGTACTTCTACGAACGCTACTCGGTGGCCCAGCTGCTGCGGCTGGCCGAAGACCGCAACACCGCCATGACCCAGGTGTTTCGCAACACCCTGTGGCCGGGTTATGGCGACTACCTCAAGACGGTGGACCTGCGCGACGTGCCCCGCCTGCGCGACGCCGACACCTACGGCCGCCTGCACGCCGAGGTGACCCGGCTGATGCGCGACACCGAGGTGGTCAAGGCCAAGGTCTACAACCGCGACGGCCTGACCGTGTACTCCAGCGAGGCGGCCCAGGTTGGCGAGGACAAGCGCGGCAACGCCGGTTTCCGCTCGGCCCTGGATGGCCGCGCCGCCTCTGAACTCACCCACCGCGACGCGTTCAGTGCCTTTGAAGGCAGCCGCGTCGACCTCGACCTGATCTCCAGCTACGTGCCCATCCGGGGTGCGGACGGTCAGATCGAAGGGGTCTTCGAGCTTTACCAGGACGTGTCGCCGTTTCTCGCCCAGCTGCGCCGCACCATCTGGTGGATCGCGCTGGGCGTGTTGTCGGTGCTGGGCCTGCTGTATTGGGCCCAGTACCTGGTGGTGCGCCACGCCCACCGCATCCTGCGCCAGCAGGAAGCCCAGCTGCAGGCCAGCAACAACGCGCTCGAATCGCGAGTGTTGCAGCGCACCGCCGAGCTGGAGTCCAGCAACCGCGCGCTGGAGGTGGAGGTGGCGGAGCGGCGCGCCACCGAACAGCGGCTGGACCACCTCGCGCACCACGACCCCCTGACCGGCCTGCCCAACCGGCTCATGTTCAACGCCCAGCTGGAGCGCTCGCTCAAGAGCGCCGACCGCGCGGGGCAGCAGGTGGCGGTGATCTTCATCGATCTGGACCAGTTCAAAGACGTCAACGACTCGCTGGGCCATGCGGTGGGCGACGAGCTGCTGCGGGCGGTGGCGCAGCGCCTGGGCGAGGTGCTGCGCGCCAATGACCACCTGGCGCGCCTGGGCGGCGACGAGTTCATCTGCATGGTCGAAGGCGTGCAGGGCAGCAGCGGCGCGGCGCACGTGGCGCAGAAGATCCACGACCACCTGCGGGCCCCGTTCCACCTGGACGACCATACCCACCATGTCTCGGCCAGTATCGGCATCAGCGTGTTCCCCGAAGACGGCCGCGCGGTGGGCGCGCTGGTGCGCAACGCCGACACCGCCATGTACCGCGCCAAGGCCCAGGGCCGCAACGGCAGCCACTTCTATTCGCCCGAGATGACGGTTTATGCGCGCGAACGCCTGCGCCTGGAAGGCCTGTTGCGCCACGCGCTGGAGCGCGGCGAGATGGCCCTGCATTTCCAGCCGCAGTTTCACAGCGTGGACGGTGTGCTGTTGGGAGCCGAGGCCCTGCTGCGCTGGAACAGCCCCGAACTCGGCGCCGTGCCGCCCGCGCGTTTTGTGCCGGTGGCCGAAGACACCGGCCTCATCGTCGCGCTGGGCGACTGGGTGTTGCGCGAGGCCTGCCGGCAGCTGGCCGACTGGGACCTCGCGGGTTTTGTGCTGCCGCGCCTGGCGGTCAACGTCTCGGCCAAGCAGGTCGAGCGTGGCGACCTGGTGCTGCGGGTGGCCGAGGTGCTGCAGACCCATGGGCTGGCGGCCGGTCGGCTGGAACTGGAGATCACCGAGTCGGTCATCATGGAGGTGGACAACGCGATGGACGTGCTGGAGCGCCTGCGCCAGACCGGCGTGCGCCTGTCGGTGGACGACTTCGGCACGGGCTATTCCTCGCTGTCCTACCTCAAGCGCCTGCCCTTGCACAAGCTCAAGATCGACCGCAGTTTTGTGGTGGGCATCGGGCAGACGCCCGGTGACGAGGCCATCATCCGCACTGTGGTGGCGCTGGCGCACAGCCTGCAGCTGGACCTGATCGCCGAAGGCGTCGAGACGCCGCAGCAGGCCAGCTTCCTGGCCAGCGTGGGCTGCCCGGGCGTGCAGGGTTTCCTCTACGGGCACCCGGTCGATGCCGCCGACTTCGTGCGGGCCCACGCGGGCGCGCCGCGCCAGCCATCTGTCTAGGACCTGACGGCGCCGGCCGCGCAGCCGCTATGCTCCCGCGGTGGATTCACCACAGGGAGCAAAAAACATGGACTTGTTGAAATCGGTGCTGGGCGGCCTGGCCGCAGCGGCACAAGGCGGTGCCGCACCCCACGCGAACGCCGCATCGGGTGGCCTGGAGGCGCTGGCGCCCGTGCTCATGGAGCTGCTGGCCGGCAAAGGCGGCGGCGCCGGTGGCGCCGGTGGCCTGGGCGGGCTGGTCGAGCAGCTCACCCGCGGCGGGCTGGGCGACGCCGTGCAGTCGTGGATCGCCCGCGGGCAGAACCTGCCGGTGTCCGGTTCGCAGCTGGAGTCGGCCCTGGGCAGCGACGTGCTGGGGCAGCTCGGCGGCCAGCTGGGCATGAACAGCGGCCAGCTCGGCGAGGTGCTGGCGCAGGCCCTGCCGGGCCTGATCGACCGCATGACCCCCGACGGCCAGTTGCCCGCTTCCAGCCCCGGCGCCGGCCCCGATCTGGGCGCGCTGCTGGGCCAGCTGATGCGCTGATCCATGGTCCCCGGCCGGTGTGCCGGGGCCTGGGTGGTCCGATCGGGCCAAGGGTCGTGTGGGCGTTCGGGGTATGCTTTTCGGGTTCGTACCCCCTCAAGCGGCCTCAGGCCGACCCAACATGACCCCCTCCCCTGTTCGCAAAGCCGTGTTTCCCGTTGCTGGCATGGGCACCCGTTTCCTGCCCGCCACCAAGGCCATGCCCAAGGAAATGCTGCCGGTGGTGGACAAACCCCTGATCCAGTACGCGGTCGAAGAGGCCTACGCCGCCGGCATCCGCGAGATGATTTTTGTCACCGGCCGCCACAAGCGCGCCATCGACGACCACTTCGACATGGCCTACGAGCTCGAGCGCGAGCTGGAGGACGCCGGCAAGGACGCGCTGCTGGAGCAGGTGCGTTCGGTCAAGCCCGACGACATGGTCTGCATCGCCATCCGCCAGCCCAAGGCCCTGGGCTTGGGCCACGCCGTCTTGTGTGCCGAGCCGCTGGTGGCCGGCGAGCCTTTTGCCGTGCTGCTGGCCGACGACCTGATGGTGGGCACACCGGCCGACGGCGCGGTGCTGAGCCAGATGGTGCGCCAGTTCGGCCAGCTGGGCCGCTCCATCCTGGCGGTGCAGGAGGTGCCGGCCGATCACACCCGCCGCTACGGCATCGTGGCCGGCGACATGTTGAACGAGCGCCTGATGGACGTGCGAGAAATCGTCGAGAAGCCGGCCCCCGAGGTCGCGCCTTCGCGTTGGGGCGTGGCCGGGCGCTACGTGCTCACGCCCGAGGTGTTCCAGCAGATCCGCGAGCAGCCGCGCGGCGTGGGCGGCGAGATCCAGCTCACCGACGGCATCGCCGGCCTGATGCGCAGCCAGAAGGTCTACGCCTTCCGCTACGAAGGCAAACGCTACGACTGTGGCAGCAAGGAAGGTTTCCTGGAGGCCACGGTGGAGCTGGCGATGCTGCGGCCTGAGCTGGCACCCGGCCTGCGGGCCACCATGCAGGCCTTGCTGGCACGCTGATCAGCGCCCCACGCCGGCCGCCCAGCCCACCAGGGCCTGCAGGGCCGGGCGCGCGGCGCCGGCGTTGGGGTGGTTGACGATGGCCACCAACACCAGGCGCTGCCCGCGCGGGCCGTGCACATAGCCGGCCAGGGCACTCACGTCGTTGAGGCTGCCGGTCTTGAGGTGGGCCAGGCCGACCGCGTTCTGGCTGCGGCGCAAGGTGCCGTCGTGGCCGCTCAGCGGCAGCGAGGCCATCAGCTCGGGCATCTGGCCGGTGGCGTAGGCCACCCGCAGCAGCTGCGCCAGCGCCTGGGCTGTGGCGCGGGCGTTGCGGCTCAGGCCGGCGCCGTTGTCCAGCTCGGGCAGGGGCACGTCGGGGCCCATGCGTTCGCGCCACCACGGGGCCACACGCTGGCGCGCCGCCTCGAAGGTGGCCGGGCCGTTGCCGGTGTTCAGGGCCAGGCTCAGCAGCAGGTGCTGGGCCATGACGTTGTTGCTGAACTTGTTGACGTCGCGCACCACCTCGCCCAGAGTCACGGAAGGCATCACCAACCGGGGGCTGAGGCCGGCCGGCACGGCGCCGTCGCGCACCTGGCCGTCGAGCTGTCCGCCCACCGCCTGCCACATGCCCAGCACGGCGCGTTCGGCAAAACGCTCGGGCGCGGCGTAGGCCACGGGCCAGGTGCGTTCGGCGCAGCTGGCGGGGTAGGCGCCGTTCAGGCGGATGCGCAGCGGGTCGGCAAAGTCGGCCTTGAGGCCGCCGCGCCAGTCGCCGCAGGCCGTGCCGGCGGGCGCCAGCGGCACGCTGGTGGGCAGGCCCACGCCCCCCAGCGGCGGCTCCACCACCACCTGCGCGACGCCGTTGGCGGGGTCGGGCGTGAAGGTCATCAGCAGCGACTTGAAGTTGATCAGCAGCGCGTCCGGGGCCGCGTTGTAGGGCCGCAGCAGCTCGCCGTCGAAGGCGCCGGGGTCGGTGGGCGGCAGCTGGAAGGCGCGGCGGTCGAGCACGATGTCGCCCGCGATGCGACGTATGCCCAATCCCTGCACGCGCCGCATCAGCAGCCACAGGCGTTCGGTCACCAGCTTGGGGTCGCCCGCGCCATGCAGGTAGAGGTTGCCCTGCAGCACGCCGCCCGTGACCGGGCCGTCGGTGTAGACCGGCGTGTTCCAGGTGTGGGCCGAGCCCAGCAGGTCCAGCGCCGCGTAAGTGGTCACCAGCTTCATGACCGAGGCCGGGTTGACCGGCACATCGGCGCGGTGGCTGAGGTGCGTCTTGCCGGGGTCGGTCGCGTCCACCACCAGCGCCGACAAGGCCGAGACCGGCACCCGGGCCTGGGCCAGGGCCGCCGTCACTGCGGCGGGCAGGGCGTCGGCGGGTGGTGGGGTGGGCTGCGCGGTGTTCTGTGCCACAGCCGGCAGCACACAAGCCGCCAGCAGCGCCCACACGCCCAGGCGCCAAAGGTGAAGGGATGACGGTGTCATGGGGCCGATTATCCGAGCCGCACCCGGATAATCCCGGCCATGACGTTTTCCTTTCGCCGGCCCAGTCCGCGTGTGCTGGGCGTGGGCTCGGCGCTGGTCACGGTCCTGATGTGGACCGCCTTCATCGTGGTGGCGCGCGCCAGCGCCCACCGCACGCTCACCCCGTTCGACATCGCCTTCATGCGTTTTGTGGGCGCGGGTGTGGTGCTGCTGCCCGTGGGCTGGTGGATGGTGCGGCGCGCGGCCGACCGCGGCCAGACCTGGCTGGGGCTGTCGCCCTTGTCCGCCCGCCTCACGGTGACGGTGGGGCTGCTGGCCGGTGTGGGCTATTCGTGCCTGGCCTACAGTGGCTTTTATTTCGCGCCGGCCACCCACGCCTCGGTGCTCATGCCCGGCACCCTGCCGCTGTTCACCACGCTGGTGGCAGCCTGGGTGCTGCGCGACCGCATCACCCCGGCGCGGGCCGCCGGTCTGGCCCTGATCCTGGGCGGCGACCTGCTGGTGGGCGGGGCCAGCCTGCTGCAGGCGTTTGCGGGCGGCACGGTCTGGATGGGCGACCTGATGTTCATGTCGGCCGCCTTCTGCTGGGCCATCTACACCGTGATCGCGCGCCGCCACGGCCTGGCGGCGGTGCCGGCCACGGTGGCGGTGTCGGTGTTCGCCCTGCTGAGTTTTGTGCCGCTGTATGTGGCGCTGGCGGCCAGTGGCGTGGTCACCAGCCACCTGCTGCAGGCGCCCTGGCAGGAGCTGCTGTTCCAGGCGGCCTTCCAGGGCGGTGGGTCGGTGGTGATTTCGGGCATCACTTTCACCCAGATGGTGCGTTATTTCGGGCCGGTGCGCTCCACCATGCTCACGGCCATGGTGCCCGGCCTCTCGGCCATGGGTGCCGTGCTGCTGCTGGGGGAGCCGTTGCACTGGAACCTTGTGGTGGGTTTGGCGCTGGTCACCGGGGGTATCCTGTTTGGCGTGCGGGCAGCGGCCCAACGCGCCTGAAGCACAATCGGCCATGGTCCGCGTTACCCGATTCCTTGCCTTTGACACCAGCACCGACAGCCTCTCGGTGGCGGTGGGCGCGGGTGGCCCCGACGCCGCCCCCCTGGCTGCACACACCGGTGTCGGCGGCGCCCAGGCCTCGGCCACGCTGATCCCGCTGATCCAGGATCTGCTGGCCCAGGCGGGCTGGCGGCTGGACGAGCTCGACGCCATCGTTTTCGGGCGCGGGCCCGGCGCCTTCACCGGTGTGCGCACCGCCTGTGCGGTGGCCCAGGGCCTGGCCTTTGCCGCCCGCCCGCAAGGCCTGCCGGTGCTGCCGCTGGACACCCTGTGGGCCGTGGCCGAAGACGCCCGTGCCACGCTGGCCGCCGCCGGATCGCCCGCCCCCCACACCATCGCTGCCGTGCTCGACGCCCGCATGGACGAGGTCTATGTGGCCCGGTACACCTTGACCGGCGACGCCCTGAGGCCCCTGGAGCCGCCTCGCCTGTGCCGGCCCGAAGACCTGCTCCAGGTGGTGCCGGCGGTGCCCGGCACGGTGCTGGCCGGCAACGCGGTGGCGGTGTACGGCAATCGCTTCGGGCCTGCCCTGTTGGCCTTGCCGCAGGTGCCCGCTCTGCCCACGGCCACCGCCTTGTTGCGCCTGGCGCCGCAGGCCATGGCCCAGGGCCTGGCCGTGAGCGCGCCAGAGGCCCAGCCCCTGTACGTGCGCGACAAGGTGGCCCAGACCACGGCCGAGCGCGAGGCCATCAAACAGGCCCAGGCGGCCACGGGGCCTGCATGACGCGCCGCGTGGCCTGGGAGCCCCTGGGGACCGGGGTCTTGCCCACCGTGGTGGAGGTGGAAAAAACCGCCTACAGCCACCCCTGGACCGTGGGCCATTTCAGCGACACCCTCAACGCCGGCCACCACACCCAGGTGCTGGTGGGCGAGCCCTTGCCCGGCGATGTGGGCCTGCCCACCTTGAGCGACGGCCGCGTGCTGATCGGCTACCTGGTGGCCATGCAGATCCTGGACGAGGTGCACCTGCTCAACCTCACCGTCACACCCGCCCTGCAGCGCCAGGGCTGGGGCCGCGTCTTGCTCGATGGCCTGGCCCTGTGGGCGCGGGGCCAGCAGGCCCAGTGGCTGTGGCTGGAGGTGCGCGCCAGCAACACCGCCGCACTGTCGGTTTACCGCCAGCGCGGTTTTGCCGAAGTGGGCCGCCGCCGCGACTACTACCCGCTGGACAACAGCCGGCGCGAGGACGCCATCGTGATGAGCCTCAACCTCAAGGTGGCCGCATGAGCGACACGACAACGCCCTTGACCCAGGGCCTGCAGCTCGACGAGCGCCAGCGCGCCATGCTGGCGGAAATGGGCGTGCGCCTGTGGTGGCCCGAGCCCGAGGTGCCCGCCGAGGTGAAGGCCGACGCGCCCGCCCGCCCTGCGGTGGCAGCGCCCGCGCGCGCGGCTGCACCCGCACCTGCCACTGCGCCGCTGCCCCGAGCTGCGCCGTCCGAGCGCCCGGCGCCACCGGCCCCCCGCACCGTGCCTGTCGTTCCCCTGGGCGATGGCGCCCTGACCGACCTCGACTGGCCGGCCCTGCAGGACCACATGAAGGCCTGCACCGCCTGCCCGCTGAGCCAGGGCCGCTGCAACGTCGTCCCCGGCGTGGGCGACGCCCAGCGGCCCGACTGGCTGGTGGTGGGCGAAGCCCCGGGCGAGCAGGAAGACCGCCAGGGCGAGCCCTTCGTGGGGGCCGCCGGGCAGCTGCTGGACAAGATGCTGCTGGCCATGGGTCTGGCGCGCGGCGAGCGGGTCTACATCACCAACGTCATCAAGTGCCGCCCGCCCCACAACCGCAACCCCGAGCCGGCCGAGGTGGCGCAGTGCGCGCCCTTCCTGCAGCGCCAGATCGAGCTGCTGCAGCCCCGCATCGTGCTGGCGGTCGGGCGCTTCGCCGCGCAGAGCGTGCTGGCCCTGGCCGGCGTGGACGAGGCCACCCGCGGCCAGCCGCTGGGCAAGCTGCGCGGCCAGGTGTTCCGGCTGCCGACCGCGCAGGGCAGCGTGCCGGTGGTGGTGAGCTACCACCCGGCCTACCTGCTGCGCAGCCCGGCCGAAAAAGGCAAGGCCTGGGCCGACCTGTGCCTGGCCATGGCGCAGCTGGACCGGCCGGCCTGAGCGGCGGCGCTGCCCCGACTCGCCTGGCCCACGGCCTGTGGCCGTTCAGGCCTCGCCCAGCGACACCCCGATCTCGCGCGCCGTCACCAGCAGCGGGTCATCCGCCGCGATGGTGCGCTGCTGGTCGGCGACCCGGGCCATCGGCACGGTGCACAGCGCGCCGCCCTGCAGCGTGACCATCTCGCCAAAACGCCCGGCGGCCACCAGCTGCGCGGCGTGGTGGCCAAAGCGGGTGGCCAGCACGCGGTCGAAGGGCGTGGGCTGGCCGCCGCGCTGCACATGGCCCAGCACGGTGGCGCGCACCTCGCTTTTGAGGTGGGGCTGCAACTGCTCGCGCAGCACATGGGCGACGCCGCCCAGGCGGATCGGGTCGTGGCTGCCTGGCACCGTGTTTTGCACCGTGAGGTCGGCGCCGCGCGCCTTGGCGCCTTCACCCACGCAGATCACGGTGTAGTGCTGCTTGGCTTCGCGTGTGCGGCAGACGCGGACCACGGCCTCGATGCTGTAGTCGATCTCGGGCAGCAGGATGATGTCGGCCGCGGCGGCCAGGCCCGCTTCCAGCGCGATCCAGCCCGCATGCCGCCCCATGGTCTCGACGATCATCACCCGGCTGTGGCTCATGGCCGTGGTCTCGATGCGCATCAGCCCCTCGGTGGCGGTGGCCACGGCGGTGTCAAAACCGAAGCTGCGCTCGCAGCCCACGATGTCGTTGTCGATGGTCTTGGGCACGCCGACGCTGCGCAGGCCGTGGGCGGCCAGGCCGTGGGCGATGGACATGGTGCCGTCGCCGCCGATCACCACCAGGCCGTCGAGCGCCAGCGCGCGCGCGTTGGCCAGGGTGCGCTCGGTGTCCGCCGGGCTGCGCAGCGGGTTGGACTTGTTGCTGGTGCCCAGGATGGTGCCGCCCCGGTGGGCGATGCCACTGACGCTGCGCCAGTCCAGCACGCGGGTGCGCGGGCTGGCGTCCATGAGGCCAAAAAAACCATCCTCGATGCCGATGACCTCGGCGCCACATTGGCGGATCAGCGACTTGGTGACGGCGCGGATCACCGCGTTGAGACCGGGGCAGTCGCCGCCGCCGGTGAGGATGCCTATGCGCATGTTGTGTCTCCTGTCCGTCCTGCCTAGCGTGGCCACAGCGCCCACAGCTGCAGCGGCTGTTTCAGACCCGCTGCCAGGGACAGCGCATCGTCGCCCCAGCCGGTGAAGTAGTCGGCCCGCACCGCGCCCACGATGGCGCTGCCGGTGTCCTGGGCCAGCACCAGCTTGTTGAAACGCCCGGCCGGGCCCTGGGTGCTGAGCCACACCGGCGTGCCGTAGGGCACGCTGCCGGGGTCGACCGCGATGGAGCGCCCGGGCGTGAGGGCCACGCCCTGGGCGCCGCGCGGGCCGAACTGGGCATCGAGATCGCTCATGGCTTCCTCGCGGAAGAAGACGTAGCGCGGGTTGCTCGCCAGCAGTTCGTTCACGCGCTGCGGGTTGGCACGGACCCAGGCCTTGGTGGCTCCGGGCCAGGGGGTGATGGGCACGCCTTGCTGCTGCAGCCAGGTGTTGATGCTGCGGTAGGGCTGGCCGTTGGTGCCGGCGAAGGCCACGCGCACCGTCGACACGGTGCGGCCGTCCTGCTGGATCTGCAGCCGGCCGGAGCCCTGGATGTGCAGCAGCATGGCGTCGATGGGGTCGGCCAGCCAGGCGATTTCCTGGCCGCGCAGCGCGGCCTGGGCCTGGGGCAGGTTGCCGATGTCCTCGCGGCTGAACCAGGGCTGGCCGTTGCGCAAGCCGGCCGGCAGGCGGTGCAGGGGCCAGGCGTATTCGGCGCTGGGCGTGCGGCTGGCCTTGAGCGTGGGCTCGTAGTACCCGGTGAGCAGGCCGCTGGGGTTGCCGTCGCTGGCGGTGATGCGGTAGGGCTGCAGGCGCTGTTCGATGAAGCGGCGCTGTTCCTCGGCCGTCGCGATCGACAGGCGGCGCACCTCGCCACACAACGCGCCCACCGTGGGGGCGGGGCGTTCACAGCTGCGAAGCCAGGCGTTCCAGGCCTCGTGCAGGGCGTCCTGGCCCCAGCCGGGCAGCTCGCTCCAGCGCACCGGCACCCACTGGCTCTTGGCGCGTGCCAGGGGGGCGACGCCGGGGAGACCGTCGTCCATGGGGGGCGGGCTGACCGGCGGCTGTGTCCCGGCCGGTGGGGCCGGCGCGCGTGGGGGCTCTGGCAGCGGGACGGTGGTGCAGGCGGCCAGCGTTCCTACAATCGCCACCACCGCCCATTTTGTCAGCGCCCAGGCGCGCGCCTCTGTCATGATCCTGCTGTTGCTCGAAGCCCTGGGGGCCTTGCTGATTTTGTTGTTCATCGTCTGGTGGACCATGTTCTCCGGGCGCCAGAAAGGCGAATTGCCGCCCGAGGATGCCGACGACAAAGGGGACGGCCCGCCGCGCTGAGTTCAGCTCTCCACATCGCGCAGCATGTTGGCCAGTTCCACCGCCGACCTGACGTTCATCTTGTCGAACACGCGCGAGCGGTGCACCTCCACCGTGCGCACGCTGATGCCGAGCTGATCGGCCACCAGCTTGTTGGGCAAGCCGGCCACCACGCGCTGCATCACGTCGCGTTCGCGCTCGGTCAGGCTGGCCATGCGGGCCTGGTGGTCGCGCCGCACCTGGCGCAGCGCGATGGCTTCGCTCGACGCCTGCAGCGCCTGTTCGATGCGATCGACCAGGGCGTTGTCGGAAAAGGGCTTTTCGCAGAAATCGAAAGCGCCGCGCTTGACCGCGTCCACCGCGGTGGGCACATCGGCGTGGCCCGATAGAAATATCACCGGCAACACGCTGCGCCAGGGCTGGGCCAGCAGCTGTTCGAACAGGGTCAGGCCGCTCATGCCGGGCATGCGCACGTCCAGCAGCAGGCAGACCGGGTCGGAGGGTTCGTTGTGCCAGCTTTGGGCTTCGGCCCAGAAGGCGTCGGCGCTGGCATAACACTCGCTCAGCAGGCGGCGGGTGCGCAGCAGCCACGACAAGGCATCGCGAACACTGGCATCGTCGTCGACGATGAAGACTCGGGCGCGCTGGGGCAGGTTCATGGCGGGGCGATCATAGCGCTGGCGGGGCCGGCCAGGGCGCGCGGGGCCGAGGTGGCCACCGGCAGCGTGAAGCGGAACACCGTGCCCCGGGGCTCGGCGGGGCCGTGGGCCAGCGCGCCGCCGTGTTGTTCGACCACGGTGCGGCACAGACTCAGGCCCAGACCCATGCCCTCGGCCTTGGTGGTGAAAAAGGGCGTGAACAGGCGCGCCGCGACCTCGTCCGACAGACCTTGCCCGTGGTCGGTGATGGCGAATTCGACCCAGCGCTTGGTGCCGGCCACCGAGGGCGAGGCCCGCACCGGACCCACCTCCAGCGTGAGCGTGCGCAGCCCACTGGTGGCGGTGGGGTCGCCTTCGGGCATGGCCTGCATGCCGTTGCGCGCCAGGTTGAGCAGCACCTGTTCGACCATGGTGCGGTCGCACAGCACGGGCGGACAGCCGTCGGCCACGGTGGCCAGCACGCGGATGCCGAGCTTGCGTGCCTGCAGGTGCACCAGCGGCATGATGGCGTCGAGCAGTGCCTGCGGCGCCACCGGCTCGCGCACCTGCTCGCGCCGGCGCACCAGGTCGGCCACGCTTTTGATCACCCGGGCAGCGCGTTCGGCTTGCTCGACGATGCGCTGCATGGCCTGGCCGAGGTCGCGCGCCAGTTCCGGGTCGGTGCCGGGCAGGGCCTGCTGCTGGGCCGACTGCATGAGGTTGAGCGCACCGCTGGCGTAGCTGGACATCGCGGCCAGCGGCTGGTTGAGTTCGTGGCTCAGCAGCGAGGCCATCTCGCCCACCATGGCCAGCCGCGCGGTGGCCTGCAGGCGTTCCTGGCTGGCGCGCGAGAGTTCCTCCACCCGGCGCTGTTCGCTCAGGTCCAGCACGGCGCTCATCCACCCGGTCTGCTGGCTCTGGGCATTGACCAGCGGGGCTTCGATGATGAGCACCGGGAATCGGCTGCCGTCGGGCCGCATGAACACCGACTCGAAACCCTCGCGTGGCAGCGTCATGCCGGCCAGGCGCACGGCCTGGCGCTGGTGGTATTCGTCCATCAGGTCTGGCGGCCAGTAGGGTGCCGGCGTGCCTCGGCCCAGCAGCTGGTCGGCGCTCAGCCCCACCATCTGGCAGAAGGCCGGGTTGACGTAGGTGATGCGGCCGTCCATGTCGCGCGCGCGCAGCCCGGTGAACAGCGAGTCCTCCATCGCGTTGCGAAAGGCCAGCGCCTTGGCCAGCTCGCTTTCGACCCGCATGCGCCGGCGCATGTCGCGCCCAAGCAGGCCCAACACCGCCATCAGGGCCACCGCCAGCGCGCTCACCAGCGCGGTCAGCACATTGGGAAAGAGGCGCGGCGCGTCGCGCGGGCTTTCCAGGCGCACCATCATGGTGACGCCGGGCAGGTCCAGCAGGTGGGTGGCGTGCATGGCGCGGCGCCGGCCGGTGATGCTGCCGTACATGGACAGGCGGGTGCCGTCCACCTCGGTCAGCGCCACCGCCTTGCTGCGCAGCGAGTCCTTGTTGGGGAATTCGCTGAGCATGCCCAGCAGCGAGTAGGTCGCGACCAGGAAGCCGTCGGCCTGCGCGGCGTTGTACAGCGGCACACACAGTTCCATGAGTTCCAGGCCCAGGCCCTGCGGGATGGGCCAGAAGTAGCTGGGCGCGTAGGCCGGCGAGTTGATGCGCCGCGCATTGGTGCAGGCCTGCCGCACATCGGCCATGGACTGCTCGCGCTGCGCCACCTCGAACAGCACCGGGTGGAAGGGGCTGTCGCGCGCGGCCAGCAGCCGCAGCTGGTTGTCGCGCCATTCCAGGCGCACCAGTTCGCGGTGCTGGCCCAGCAGCCCGGCCGCCAGCGGCTCCCACGCCTCGGTCCCCGGGCGCTGGGTGTGCAGCGATTGCAGTGTCTGCACGTTGCGCAGCAGGTTGCCCCGGATGTCGGCGCCCAGGGCGGACGCTTCCTGCTCCAGCGCGTCCATGCTGCGCACTTCCTCGTACTCGCGGGCCAGGAAGACCAGGGTGACCAGCGTGACCCCCACCAGCAGGCACAGCAGCGCCCACAGCCGCCAGCGACGCGCCTGGCCCGGCCGTGGGTCCGGCGTCTGCGGCAGCCTCAAAGCTTGCGGTGTTCGAGCGCTGGCAGCTGGCGGCGCACCTGCTGCAGCCGCGCGCTGTCGAGGTCGCAGACCACCACGCCCGGGCCTTCGGCATGTTGGCCCAACACCTGGCCCCAGGGGTCGATGATCATGGTCTGCCCCCAGGTGCGGCGGCCGTTCTCGTGGTTGCCGCCCTGGGCGCTGGCGATCACATAGGCCTGGTTCTCGATGGCGCGCGCGCGCAGCAGCAGTTCCCAGTGGGCCTGGCCCGTGGTGTGGGTGAAGGCCGAGGGCACCACCAGCAGGTCGGCCTGGAGCTGGCGGTAGAGCTCGGGGAAGCGCAGGTCGTAGCAGACGCTCATGCCCACGCGCCAAGGCTGGCCGTTTTTTTCGCTCATGGTGAAGTGGGTCGGCGTGTCGCCGGCCACCAGCACGTTGGCCTCGTCGTAGCGTTCGCGCCCGTTGTCGTAGCGGAACAGGTGGATCTTGTCGTAGCGCGCGACACACTCGCCCTTGGGGTTGTAGGCCAGCGAGGCGTTGGCCGCGTGCTGCGGATCGTCGGTGGCCATGGGCAGGGTGCCGCCCACGATCCACAGGCCCAGCTCGCGGGCGCTGTCCTGCAGGAAGGCCTGCACCGTGCCCAGGCCGGGTGTTTCGGCCAGCACCAGCTTGTCGCGGTCGTTGGCACCCATGAAGCAGAAATACTCGGGCAGGACGGCGAGTTCGGCGCCGGCCTGCGCGGCCTGGTCGAGCAGGGCATGGGCTTGCGACAGGTTGTGGTCCAGGCTGATGCCGGACACCATCTGCAGAGCGGCGGCTTTCATGGCGTGTGGGGCGTCGGTTGGATGATGGGGTTCATTGTGACGGAACTGGCGGCGTCGCAGGCGGCGACTTGCGAGGCACCCGCTCGACCTGCGGGTCGTCCCAGCGTCCGCTGATGTGGAATTGCTGCGTGGCCGCCTCCTGCAAGGGTTGGCGCAGCAGGAATTGGGCCAGGAAGGTGCCGATGCCGACGGCCGGATTGATGGCGCTGGCGATCAGCGAGGCGGTGCCGGCGCTGAGGTCGGGCACCACCACCGCGTGGATGTCCTGCGTCTCGCGGGCGATGTCGGCCTGGCCCTCCAGCAGCACGGCGGCGTTGACGCCCTTCATCTGCAGGTTGTTGGTGGTGGCCACGCCCTTGTCGATGCGGGCGTCGCCGCGCACGAAGTCGAAGGCAAAACCTTCGCTGAACACGTCCTTGAAGTCCAGCAGCAGGCGCCGCGGCAGGGCCTGCAGGCTGAGCACGCCCATGAGCTTGGCCAGGCCGGGGTCGGCCTTGAGGAACTGGCCGCGTTCGACGTCCAGCTTCATCTGGCCGGTCAGGCTGGGGTGGTCCAGCGCCAGCGGCGAGCCCAGCCAGCCCACCGTGCCACCGAGCTGGCCCTTGCCGCCGCGCACCACGCCGGCCATGCCGAAGCGCTCCAGCAGCTCGCCGGCGTCGCTCATGTCCAGCGTGAAGTTGAGCACCGTGCGCCGGGGCGCCGCGCTGGCGGCGCCTACCGTGGTCCAGTTGCCCGTGCCGCTCAGGCGGGCTTCCGGCACTTCCAGGCTGAAGCGGCTGAGCCGCCATTCGTTGTTGCCGTCGGTGCTGCGGTTGACCGCCTCCAGCTCCAGCTTGCCCAGCACGCGTGGCCCCAGTTCCAGCCGCTCGACCACCACATCCAGGGCCGGCACGCTGGTGGGTTGCTGACGCAACAGCTGGTCGACCTCGCTGGCGGCCGACTTCTCCAGCTTCAGGTGCGAGAGCCGGGCGAACACCCGGCCGGCCGTGCCGGTCGCGCCGCCCTCGGCCTCGCGGTATTCGATGCGGCCGCTCAGTTCGTCGGCATCGATGCGGGTACGCCACAGCCGGGCCTCGCGGCTGCCCTCGGCGCGCACACGGTGCAGCACCCGCTGCGCCACGGTCAGGCGCTCGATGTTCGCGCTGGCCTGGGTGGGCCCGTAGGCCTGGGAGGCGTTCAGCGTTGCATGGGTGGCACCCCCACCGGGCAGGCGGTCCAGCCAGCGTTCCCAGGCGTCGGCGTCCAGGGCCGGCAGGTTCACGCGCGCCAGCACGCCGCGCGGCGGCGGCGCCAGCGGGGCGCCTGCGCCGATGCCGAGGGCGCCACGCAGCACCCTGGGCTCGGCGCCCGACACGTCGCGCTCGTAGCGTGCCGACAGCAGGGGGCTGGCGGTGGTGCCCAGTTCCAGTGTCACCTGATCGCGTGCCAGCCCGCCTTCGGCGGCCAGCGGCGTGGTGTTCAGCCGCAGCGGCAGCGCCGTGGTGGCCGCCTTGTCCAGCGGCGCCGGCAGGGTGCTGGCCAGGCCTTGCAGGCTGCTGTTGAGCGTCAGTTCCGGTCGCCCGCCATCGACGAAGGCCAACTGGAGCTGGTAGGGCGCGCTGCCACTGAACGAGGGCAGCAGCGGGGCCAGCGCGGCCAGCTCGCGGGCCGAGCGCAGGCCGTCCACCGTGGCCTGTCCTTGTCCCTGGAAGGCGATGCGCGGCCGGCCGTCGGGGCCGGGGCGCATGCCACCGCCGAAGCGCAGCTCACCGCCATACACCCGCGCCACCGCCTGGGGCACCTCGAAGCCCTTTTCGCTGAACGACACCTGCGCGCTCGCGCGCGCCAGCAGGGGCGTGTCGGGGCTGAACTGGACGTCGTTGCCCGCCAGGGTGACACTGCCGGCCACCGTGGTGCTGGCCAGCGCGCCCAGGGGCAGCCCGAGCTTGAGCTGCAGATCGGCCGCGCCACCGAAACGTGCCGCCGCCAGCGCCTGGCCGGTCATCTCGGCCAGCGGCGAGCGGTTGACGAAGCCCAGCATGTCGTCGGCCACGCCGTTGGCCCGCAGGTTCACGCTCACCGTGCCCAGGCGGGTGTAGTTGTCCAGCCTGGCATCGGCCTTCTGGATGCGCACGCCGGGGCTGCCGGCGACGGTGCCTCGCACGTCGACCAGGCGCATGGACTCGCCCTCGATCAGGAACTGGCCCTGCAGCCCGCGCAGGCCCGGCCACGGCGGGGCGCCGGCCGCGGCCACCGAGGGCGGCACGTAGTCGAAGTCCACCCCCGACAGCGGGGCGCTGATGCGGAATTCACCGTCGGCGGCTTTGGCAAAGGGGAAGCGGTTGAGGTCGCCCTTGACGCGAAAGCGCGCGTTGTGCGCCTCGCCGCGAGGGATGGCCTCGCGCACGTAGCGGCGGGCGTCGGCGGCGATCTCCAGCGGCAGGTAGCGGTGCACCTGGGCGCCGTTGGCGCGCTCCAGCCGGGCGCTGAGGTCCAGCACGCCCGGCCAGCGGGGCTGGCGGGCCGTGCCCTGCCCGGTGTGCCAGTTCAGTTGCAGTTCGCCGGCCGCGTCGGCGTTGGCGAAGCGCAGCTGCGGCAGCTTGAGTTCGATGCGCTCACCGTCCAGCTTCCACGACACCGGGCCCTGCAGGCGGTCGACCTCGACCCGGGGCTGTTCGAACAGCCCCGGCCAGCTCAGGGCGCCCTCGCTGATGCTGAGTTGCAGCGTGCCCTGCGCCGGGCCCAGGTCGAAGTCGACCCCCGCGCCCTCGATGCCGGGGCGGCCCAGGGTGCCCACGGGGGCGTCGGCCGGCAGGCGGCCGGGTGCCACGGCCAGCCCGTCGACGCGGCCCTTGGCGTGCCAGCGGCTGGGCATCTCCTGGCTGGCCCAGGGGGTGCCGCTCCACCGCAGTTCCAGGTTGCTGATCAGGCCTTGCGGCTGGGCGACACCGAGTTCACGCCGCAGCGCCAGGGGCAGGGGCAGGTGCTCGGCCACCTCGTGCACCGCGTCCAGGTCGATGCGTTCGGCCTTCAGCTCGGTGTCGGCCTCGGCACCAAGGCGGGGCAGGTTGTGGGTCACGCTGAGCCGCCCGACCGACCAGGGCGTGCCGCCGGGGGTCTGCAGCTGCAGGTTGTCGGTGCCCACCTCCCAGCGCTGGGGCAGCCAGCGGGCCACCACCCGGCCGCTGAGCGCGGGCACCTCCAGGGCCGGCAAGGCGGGGTTGAGCTGCAGGCGCACCCGCTCCAGCGCGGTGTCGGCGGTGAGGGTGGCCAGGCTGCCGCGTTGCAGGTCGGCCCACAGGCGAAGCGCGCCGTGGCCCTGGTGCACCTGCAGCGCGGCCGCCTCGGGCACCGACACCTGCTGGCGCAGGCGCTGCAGGTCAACCCGGCCAAACTCGGCGAACAGGGTGCCATTCCATTCCTGCCAGTGGTTTTTCTGCCGCAGCGAGAAGGCCTGGCGGAAGTCGCCGCGCAGACTGAAGCGTTCCCCCCATTCCGGTGGCGGGGTGGCGTCCAGGCGCATCAGGTGGCGCCGCGCCGGGTTGCGCACCACAAGGTCGACGTCGGTGAGTTCGAGCGGCGGCTGAGACAGGCTTTCGTCCTGCCAGCGCAGCTGGCCGTTGCGGATGACGAACTCGGTCTGCGAGAAGAACCAGTCGCCCAGCGCGCCCTGGTCGTTGGCCTGTGCCGTGCTGAGGTCGAGCCCGGCCACGCGCCACTGGCCGTCGCGGGTGCGCCGCACGTCCAGGCTGGGGCGGTCGATCACCAACTGCTCGAAGCCCATGCGCCACAGCGAACGCACCGACAGCGCGGCCTGCACCAGCGGCAGGTGCAGGGCTTCGCGGCCCTCGCGGTCGTACAGGCGCACATCGCGCAGTTCGACAGCCGGGATGGCGCCGGTGGCGGTGGCCCGGATCTCGCCCACCCGCACAGGAGTCCCCAGCGCCCGGGTGGCGGCTTGCTCCAGCTGCGGACGCCATTCGCCGATTCGCGGCACAATCCAGCCGTGAAGGGCGCCCCAGCTCAGCGCAAACAGGCCCCAGGCCCCCAGCACCAGCCACCACAAGGCACGTGCGGTCCAGGTCAAGGCCCTCAGCGTGCGCGGGGGAGGAGGGGTCAAATCGTGTTGCATCAAGAACTCAAATTATGACGGTCGGAGATTGCACTGGCGGCGGGCACGCCGTGTTCACCACGCCTGCGCGTGCCGACCACTCGCGCTTTGTGCAGCGCGTGCGCCGCCGCTACGAAGCGCAGCTGGCCCGCCTGGCGCCCGGCGCGCCGACCCGCGAGCAACAACAGCAGACGCTGGCGACGCTGCTGGGCGGCGGCCTGGACCTGGCCTCGGCCCTGCGCGTGCTGCGCCAGCTGGTGATGGAGCGCCTGGTGGCGCTCGACTGCGAACAGGGCGCCGACCTGGCGGTCATCACGCGGGCCGTGACCGAGCTGGCCGAAATCGCGCTCGACCGCGCCAGCCTGCAGGCCGAGGCCGAACTGGACGAACTCCATGGCGCGCCCATGCACCTGGCGCCGCCCGCCACCGCGCCCACCCGGGCCCGCCTGTGGATCATCGGCATGGGCAAGCTGGGCGCGCGCGAGCTCAATGTCTCCAGCGACATCGACCTGATCTACGTCTACGACCACGACGGCGAGACGGCCGGCAACGCCCAGGGCCGCCACCGCATCTCCAACCACGAGTATTTCGGCAAGGCGGTCAAGCGCATCTACCAGCTGGTGGGCGACACCACCGAACACGGCAACGTGTTTCGCGTCGACCTGGCGCTGCGGCCCAACGGCAACTCGGGGCCGGCGGCGGTGTCGCTGGGCGCGCTGGAGGAGTATTTCCTGGTGCAGGGCCGCGAGTGGGAGCGTTTCGCCTGGCTCAAGAGCCGCGTGGTGGCGCCCCTGGCCGCGGTGCGCGACGGCACCGCCAGCGCGCTGCGCGGCGTGGTCCTGCCCTTCGTGTTCCGCCGCTACCTCGACTACAACGTCTTCGAATCGCTGCGCACCCTGCACCGGCAGATCCGCGAACACGCCTCCAAACGCGCCGCCGGCAACCCGGGCCGCGCCAACGACGTCAAGCTCTCGCGCGGCGGCATCCGCGAGATCGAGTTCACCGTGCAGCTGCTGCAGGTGGTGCGCGGCGGGCAGTTCCCCGAGCTGCGCACCCGGCCCACGCTGGACGCCATCGAGCGGCTGCAGCGCGCCAACCTCATGCCAGCCGACACCGCCCGCGCGCTGGCCGAGGCCTATGTGTTCCTGCGCCGGGTCGAACACCGCATCCAGTTCCTGGACGACCAGCAGACCCACCTGATGCCGGAGCGCGACGACGACCTGGCGTGGATGGCCCAGACCCTGGGCTTCACCAACACCTGTGCCTTCCTGCACCAGCTCGACGCCCACCGCGAGGCGGTGGCGCAGGAGTTCGACACCCTGCTGGGCGGCGCCACCAAGACCTGCAACGGCAAGGGTTGTGGTGGCCCGCGTGGCGGCGTGGACGACTTGCAGGCCGTGCTGCCTCAGCTGCCCGAGCGCCTGTCGGCCCGGGTGGCGCAATGGTGCGAAAACCCGCGCGTGGTGGCCTTGCGCGAGGACACCCGCTTGCGCCTGGTGCGCCTGGTGCAGCGCACCGGCGCCTGGGTGGAGGAGGGCCGCGTGACCGAAGAGGCCGCGCTGCGCCTGGTCGACTGGCTCGACGCCCTGCTGAGGCGCGAAAGCTACCTCGCCCTGCTGCAGGAGCGCCCTTCGGTGCACGAACGCCTGCTGCGCCTGCTGGGCGCGGCCAGGTGGCCGGCACGCTACCTGCAGAAACACCCGGGCGTGATCGACGAGCTGGCCAGCCGGCAGCTGCTGACAGACCGTTTCGACGGGGCGCAGTTCGAGGCCGAGCTGGAGGCCCGGCTGGCGGCCCTCAAGAGCACCGGCGAGGACGACGAGGAAGCCCTGCTCAACCTGCTGCGCCGCGCCTGCCATGCCGAGGTCTTCCGAACGCTGGCGCGCGACGTGGAAGGCGTGCTGACGGTGGAGGACGTGGCCGATGACCTGAGCGCGCTGGCCGACACCGTGCTGCGCACCACGGTGCGCTGGTGCTGGGCACGCCTGAAGAACCGCCACCGCGACGTGCCGCAGTTCGCCATCATTGCCTACGGCAAGCTGGGCGGCAAGGAGCTGGGTTACGGCAGCGACCTCGACATCGTGTTTGTCTACGACGACGAGGACGAGCGCGCGCCCGAGGCCTACGCCGCCTTCGTGCGCAAGATCATCAACTGGCTGACGGTCAAGACCGGCGAGGGCGACCTGTTCGAGATTGACACCGCGCTGCGGCCCAACGGCAGCTCCGGCCTGCTGGTCACCAGCTTCGAGGCCTACGCCAACTACCAGCAGCAGCGCGGCAGCAACACCGCCTGGACCTGGGAGCACCAGGCCATCACGCGCGCCCGGCACGTGGTGGGCGATGCCGCGCTGGCGGCCCGTTTTGACGCCGTGCGCGAGGCCGTCATCACCGCACCGCGCGACGTGGCGTCGCTGTCCGAAGAGATCCGTGCCATGCGCGACAAGGTGCGCGCCGCCCACCCGGTGCGTGGTGAGGGTTTCGACGTCAAGCACAGCCCCGGCGGCATGGTCGACGTCGAGTTCGTGGTGCAGTTCCTGGTGCTGTCGCAGTCGCGCGCCCACCCGGCCTTGCGTGCCAACCGCGGCAACATCGCCCTGCTGCAGATGGCCGAAGCCGCCGGGTTGCTGCCCGCTGGCATGGGCGAGGCGGCGGCGGCGGCCTACCGCACGCTGCGGCAGATGCAGCACCGCGCGCGCCTCGACGAGGCCCCCACCCAGGTGGCGCCCGAGGACGTGGCCCAGGAGGCCGCGGCCGTGCGCGCCCTGTGGCAACACGTGTTTGCCAGCCACTGACCGCGCGCGTGAGAAGCCTGCCCGCCATCCGCACCGTCGGCCGCGAGTGGCTGGTGCTGTGTGGGCTGCATGGTGTTGCCAGCATGTTGTGCTGGTGGTGGTTCGAGTCCTCGCTGCGGCTGCTGGTCTGGCGGGTGGACGACTGGGACCAGCGCTGGTGGACCCTGTGGACCACCGCCTGGGTGCACACCAACACGCCCCACCTCATCACCAACCAGATGTCGCTGGGCCTGCTGACCGCCTTCGCGTGGCGGGTGCGGCCCGACCGCTGGTGTGCCCTGGCCTGGTTTCTCGCCTGGCCGCTGGCCTACCTGGCCGTCGCCTGGTGGCCCCAGGTCGGCCATGTGATGGGGCTGGCCGGGCTGCTGCACGCCGCGTTGGCGGTGATGGCGGTGCACCTGCTGCTGCAGCGCCTGCCGGTGCCGCAGGCGCGGCGCTGGGGGGTGCTGCTGGCGGTGTGCCTGCTGGGCAAGCTGGTGCTGGAACAGGCCTGGAGCCGCCCCGTGGTGTGGGACGGCGTCAACGACATGTCGGTGGTGCAGGCGGCCTGGCTCGGGGGCGCGCTGGCGGGCGCCGCGCTGGGCGCCCTCACCGCCTGGGCGGCGCTGCTGCTGGAGCGCCTGCAGGCCAGGCCTTGACGCGCACCGAGTGTCAGGTGGCTGCCGGGGCGGCCAGGTGGCTGCTCATTTCCTTGCGGAAGCGGTTGAGCTCCTGCACGGTCTTGAAGCTGCGGTCCATGAGCAGGCTCATGTTGTGCAGGATGCGCTCGACCACCTTGGTCTCCCACACCGCGTCGAAGGCGATCTGCTTGTCCAGCCAGTGCTCCAGCCACTCGGGGTCGGGCAGCCGGCTCTGGATGGTGTCGCGGGGGAACAAGGCCTTGTTCACGTGCAGGTTGGTGGGGTGCAGCGCCTGCGCGGTGCGCCGGGCGCTGGCCATCAGCACGCCCACTTTGGCGAACGAGGCGCGGGCCTCGTCGCCGAACTTGGCGATGGCGCGTTTCATGTAGCGCAGGTAGGCGCCGCCATGGCGGGCCTCGTCCTGGCTCAGCGTGGTGTAGATGTGCTTGATCACCGGCTCGGTGTGCCATTCCGAGGCCCGGCGGTACCAGTGGTTGAGCCGGATTTCGCCGCAGAAGTGCAGCATCAGCGTTTCGAGCGCCGGCGCCGGGTCGAAGTCGAAGCGGATCTCGTGCAGCTCGTCCTCGGTCGGGGCCAGCTCGGGGCGGAAGCGGCGCAGGTACTCCATCAGCACCAGGGAGTGTTTCTGCTCCTCGAAAAACCAGATCGACATGAAGGCCGAGAAATCGGAGTCGTCGCGGTTGTCGCGCAGGAACATCTCGGTGGCCGGCAGCGCCGCCCACTCGGTGATGGCGTTCATCTTGATGGTCTGAGCCTGTTCGTCGCTCAGCTGGCTGGCATCGAAGCGGTCCCAGGGGATGTCCTTGTCCATGTCCCAACGGACGGATTCGAGTTGTTTGAACAGTTCAGGGTAAAGCATGTCAACCTCTTGCGGTGCGTGCACCGTGCAGACGGCGATTTTAGGTGCTGCACTCCAAAACACCTCGACAACCTCAGCTTTGCCCGCCGTGTGGAACGGACTTCCGTGCCAGCTGTCACCATCGCTGTTTCGGCTTTCAGGAGAGCAGACATGACTTCACGACGGATTTTCAGCGGCCTGGGCGTGCTGGCGGCACTGGTGACCCTGGTGGGTCCGGCACAGGCGCAAACCGGCAAGGCGAGCGCGCCCCAGGCGACCGCGGCAGGGGCCTGCGCGCCGCTGTGGCGGCACACCATCGACCGCCTGCAAGACGAAAAGCCGCAGGACCTGTGCCAGTACAGCGGACGGGTGGTGCTGGTCATCAACACCGCCAGCAAATGTGGTTTTGCGCCGCAGTACGAGGGGCTGGAGGCGCTGTACCGCCGCTACAAGGACCGCGGCTTTGTGGTGCTGGGTTTTCCCAGCAACGACTTCGGCCGCCAGGAGCTGGACAACAACACCGCCATCGCCGACTTCTGTGAAAACACCTACGGCGTGCAGTTCCCCATGTTCGTCAAGACCTCGGTCGCCGGCGCCGGGGCCCACCCGCTGTACCGCGAGCTGGCGCAGCGCACCGGACAGCGGCCGCGCTGGAACTTTCACAAGTACCTGGTGGCGCGCGATGGTCAGACCATCAAGGCCTACGCCAGCGCGGTGGAGCCACAAGACCCTGCATTCGTCAGGGAGATCGAGCGAATGTTGTCGACAGCGAAGTGACCGAGAGGTCAAAATGTGACCGTTCAGTATTTTTGTGTCTCGATAGTTTATTTCGAGGCCGAACGGTCATGGAGGCTTCATGTGCGGCATTTCTGGGAACTTTGAGGCCTCTGGCCGCCTCCATCGCCGCGACACGGTTTTAGTACTGCACAGAGGCGGTGTCGGTCCGATCGGCACCGAAACCCCGAGGCGCTTCTCCTCCTCCATCCCTCCCCCCTTCGTTTCGGGGCGCTGCGCAGTACGTTCTTCCAGGCGGCAGGGGGTCTGACATGTACGCAGATCCCCGCCAACTCCCTGCGCGTGAGGCCGGCCGCCGCCCGCGCATCGCGGTGGTCGGTGCCGGCATTGCCGGCCTGGCCGCCGCGCACGCCCTGCGCGCCGAGGCCGATACCACCCTGTTCGAGGCCAGCGCCAGCTTTGGCGGTCACGCCCACACGGTCGACATCACCCTGCCCACCCGTCAGGGCCTGGTCACCCACGGCGTGGACACCGGCTTTCTGGTGCTCAACGAACGCACCTACCCGAACCTGCTGACGCTGTTCGCCGAACTGGGCGTGGACATCGCGTCTTCGGACATGTCGTTTTCGGTGCAGGCTGCGGGCGCCGCCGGCGCGCCGCCGTTGGAGTGGAGTGGCAGCAGCCTGGACACGGTGTTTGCCCAACGCGCCAACCTGTTCAGGCCTGCCTTTCTGCGCATGCTGCTCGACATCCTTCGCTTCAACCGCCTGTGCACGGGCCTGGCCAACAGCCAGGAGGACAGCGCGCCCGACGGCCGCCTGTGGATGCCGCTGGGCGAGTTCCTGCGCCAGCAGCGCTTCAGCGACGCTTTCTGCCACGACTATTTTCTGCCCATGATGGCCTGCATCTGGAGCTGCCCGGCCGAACAGATGCTGCAGTTTCCGGTGGCCGCCATGGTGCGTTTCTGCCACAACCACGGCCTGCTGCAGGTCAGCGACCGCCCGCAGTGGTTCACCGTGCGCGGGGGTTCGCGCCATTACGTCGACAAGATCGTCGCCGGCCTGAGCGACGCGCGGCGCAACACCCCGGTGCGTGCACTGCGGCGCGATGCCGAGGGCGTCAGCGTGGTGACCGATGGCCGCGAGGAACGCTTCGACCACCTGGTGCTGGCCTGCCACAGCGACCAGGCGCTGGCCTTGTTGGGCGAGGGCGCCACGGCGGACGAACGTGCGGTGCTGGGCGCCATCCGCTACCAGCCCAATCGGGCCGTGCTGCACACCGACGCCTCGGTGTTGCCCACCCGCCGCAAGGCCTGGGCGGCCTGGAACCACGAGCGCGCTGCCCGCGGCCGCGACCCCCACGCCCGGGTCTGCCTGCATTACCTGCTGAACCGCTTGCAGCCCCTGCCCTTTGAGCAGCCGGTGCTGGTCTCGCTCAATCCGCTGCGCGAGATCGCGCCGCACACCGTGCTGGGCGAATACGACTACGCCCACCCGGTGTTCGACCTCGCCGCCATGTCGGCGCAGCAGCGCATTCCGGCCATGCAAGGGATGTTGCACACCCATTTCGCCGGCGCCTGGTGTGGCTACGGTTTCCACGAGGACGGCCTCAAGGCCGGCCTGCAGGCCGCGGCCGATATCCTGCGCGTGTTCGCGCCAGCCGCCGGGGCGCGGTCATGAGCGACACCCCGGCCCGGGCGATGATCGGCTTTGGCCAGGTGCGCCACACGCGCCTGAGGCCACGCCGCAACGCCTTCGCCTACCCGACCTACTTCCTCATGCTGCCGCTGCGCAGCCTGCGTGCGCACGGTGACGGCGCGCTGGCGCGCAACCGGTACGCGGCGCTGGCCTTCCACGACCGCGACCACGGCGATGGCCGCGGCGACTGCCTGGCCTGGCTGGACGAGATGCTGCGTGCCCAGGGCATCGCCGACGCCCTCGGCGAAGTCTGGCTGCACACCTACCCCAGGGTGTTGGGACACACCTTCAAGCCGGTCAGCTTCTGGTATTGCCACCGCAGCGACGGCAGCCTGCGCGCGGTGGTGGCCGAGGTCAACAACACCTTCGGCGAGCGCCATTGCTACCTGCTCGACGCGCCCCGGTACGGGGTGCCGGTCACGGCCGACAAGGTGTTCCACGTTTCACCCTTCTGCTCGGTGCAGGGCGAGTACCGCTTCGTCTTCATGCGTTGCCAGCACCGTGGCCGTGAGCACACCGTGGTCCGCATCGACCACGATGACGTGCCCGGGGCCGCGCAGGGCCCGCTGATCCAGACCAGCGTGAGCGGCACGCTGCTGCCACTGGATGCGACGCAGACCCGCCGCGCACTGTGGCGCCACCCGGCCATGACGTTGGGTGTGGTGGCGCGCATCCACTGGCAGGCGCTGCGCCTGTTCGTGCTCAAAGGCCTGCCCTATTTCCGCAAGCCGACGCCGCCCCAGGCCTTTGTCACGCCTGGCCGCGGCACCGGCTGATCCCTGCCCACATGGACCCCATGCCCATGACTTCCAGCACCACTGCCCCGTTTGCGCTGCCCGCCGGCGCTCCCGCCGCCGCAGCAGCCACGCTGCGTCTGTTGCAGCGCCTGCGCCACGGCCACCTCACGGTCCAACTGCCCGACGGTTCGTTCCAGCAGTTCGGGCAGCACGGCGGACCCAGCGCCACGCTGTGCCTGCACAACTGGCATGTGTGCCAGGCCGCGCTCAAATCGGGCGACATCGGCTTTGCCGAGAGCTACATCGCCGGCGACTGGAGCACGCCCCAGTTGGCCGACCTGTTGCGGCTGCTGTTGCTCAACCGGCGCGAGATCGAGGACGTGGTCTACGGCACCTGGGTCGGTCGCCTCGCCTACCGGCTGCGCCACCTGCTCAACCGCAACACCAAGACCAACAGCCAGAAGAACATCCACGCCCACTATGACCTGGGCAACGATTTCTATGCGCTGTGGCTGGACGACACGATGAACTACTCGTCGGCCTGGTTCGAACACCCCGGCCAGGACATGCGCAGCGCGCAATGGGCCAAGGTGGACCGTGCCCTGCGCATGGCCCAGGTGCGCCCGGGTGACCGCGTGCTCGAGATCGGCTGTGGCTGGGGCGCCCTGGCCGAAGCCGCCACCACCCGCTTCAATGCCTCGGTGGTGGGCGTGACGCTGTCCACCGAGCAGTTGGCCTGGGCACAGCAGCGCATGGACCGCCTCGGCGCCGGCGGCCGCGCCGACCTGCGGCTGCAGGACTACCGCGACATCGACGATGGGCCCTTCGATGCGGTCTGCTCCATCGAGATGGTCGAGGCCGTGGGCCGCGAATACTGGCCCACTTACTTCCAGGGTGTGGCCCGCCTGCTCAAGCCCGGCGGCCGCGCCTGCATCCAGACCATCACCATTGCTGACGCGCTGTTCGAGCGCTACATCCGTGGCACCGACTTCATCCAGCAGTACATCTTCCCGGGTGGCTGCCTGCCCAGCCCGAGCGCGTTTCGCGCCCAGGCCGAGGCCGCCGGCCTGGTGGTGGAGGACGCCTTCGCCTTCGGCCCCGACTACGCCGAGACGCTGCGCCAGTGGCGCGAGCGCTTCCTGCACGAGGAGCCGCGGGTGCGCGAACTGGGCTTTGACGAACGTTTCCTGCGCATCTGGGCGTTCTACCTCGCCTATTGCGAGGCCGCGTTCGCCGAAGGCAACACCGACGTCATGCAGTTCACCCTGCGCAAGCCCCACTGAATGAACACCATGCGCCGCCGGTTGCTGATCGCCCTGACCACCCTGCCTTGGGCCGGGCCGCTGTGGGCCTCGCACGGGGGTCCGGGGCGGCTGCTGCCCAGTGCGCGCCGCCTGGGCCAGGCGCGGCTGCGGTTTTTCGGGCTCTCGGTCTACGACGCCAGCCTGTGGGTGGAGCCGGGGTTTGATGTGGCCGATTTCGGTCGCCACCGATTTGCTCTGGAACTGCACTACCTGCGTACGCTCTACGGCAAGGCCATCGCCGAACGTTCGCTCAAGGAAATGCGCGGCGTGGGCAGCGTGAGCGAGGCGCAGGCCGAGCGCTGGCTGAGCGCCATGGTCAAGCTGTTCCCCGACGTCAAGGACGGCGACCACATCACCGGCCTGCACGTGCCGGGAGCGGGCGCGCGTTTCTTTCTCAACGATCAGCCGCTGGGCGAAGTCCCCGACCCCGAGTTCGCCCAACGTTTCTTCGGCATCTGGCTGTCCGCGGCCACTTCCGAGCCGCAAATGCGGGCCCAACTCATCGGCGCGGCCGAGGGGCCACGATGAGCGCCGATCACCCCAGCGGCGCCGCGCTGATGGCGGCGCCCGGAGGTTGGCGCCACGGCCTGCGCTACGGGCTGCTGGGCCTGCCGCTGGCCTTTGCCGCCCTGCCGCTGTATGTCGTCTGGCCCAACCACTATGCCCGCGCCTACGGCGTGTCGCTGGCGGCCCTGGGCGCAGTGCTGCTGGGCGCGCGCCTGTTCGACGCCTTCATCGACCCGCTGATCGGGCGTTGGTGCGACGCCTGGTTCCGCCACTCGCACGGGCGGGTGTTGGCCGTGGTCGGCGGCGCGGCCACGTTGTTGGCGCTGGGTTTTGCCGGGCTGTTTTTTCCGCCGGTCGCGGGCCGCTCGCCGACCGCGCTGCTGGTCTGGGCGGTGGCCTTGTTGCTGCTCACCTACACCGCCTACAGCGTGGTCAGCGTGGCCCACCAGTCCTGGGGCGCCATGCTGGGCGGCACCGAGCCGCAACGCGCCCGTGTGGTGGCCTGGCGCGAGGCCCTGGGCCTGGCCGGTGTGGTGCTGGCGGCGCTGCTGCCCTCGCTGGCCGGCCTGGGCAGCACCGTGGCCGTGTTTGCCACCGGGCTGGCGGTGGGCTGGTGGGCCTGGACGCGTTCGCTGCGGCCGCTCACATCGGCCCCCGACCCGGCCGCGCCCACGGTCTCGTTGTGGGCGCCCTTGCGCCAGCCGGCCTTTGTGCGTTTGCTGGGCGTGTTCATGCTCAACGGCATCGCCAGTGCGGTGCCCGCCACCCTGGTGCTGTTTTTTGTGCAGGACAAGCTGCAGGCCAGTGCGGCGGTGGAGCCGGCCTTCCTGGGCACCTATTTCCTGTGCGCCGCGGCGTCCATGCCGCTGTGGCTGCGGGTGGTTGCCCGCCTGGGGCTGGTGCTTGCCTGGCGCCTGGGCATGGGCCTGAGCGTGGCCGTGTTCGCCTGGGCCGCCTTCCTGGGGCCGGGCGATGTGTGGACCTTTCTGGCCGTCTGCGCCTTGTCGGGGCTGGCGCTGGGCGCCGACCTGGCCGTGCCCGGCGCGCTGTTGGCCGGTGTCATCGCCGATCTGGGTGAGCGGGGCCGGGGCGAGGGCCGCTACGTCGGCTGGTGGAACTTCGCCTCCAAATTCAACCTGGCGCTGGCCGCCGGACTGGCGCTGCCGTTGCTGGCCTGGTGGGGCTATGCCCCCGGTCAGCGCGACGCCCAGGCCCTGACGGCCTTGACCTGGGCCTATTGCGTGCTGCCATGCGGCCTCAAGCTGCTGGCCGCCGCCGGCCTGCAACGTTTCCTTCTTCAAGAGAAAGCCTCCCCATGAAACGACGCGCCGCCCTCAGCGCCCTGATGCTGGTTTCCGCCGGTGGCCTGGTGGCCTGCGCCGGCCCGCAGGTCAGCGACTACGCGGCAGAAAAGCCGGTGCTGGACCTCGCCACCTATTTCAACGGCACGCTGGACGCCTACGGTGTGTTCACCGACCGCACGGGCGCCGTGGTGCGCCGCTTCACCGTGGTGATGACCTGCACCTGGCAGGGCAACGACGGCGTGCTGGACGAGGACTTCACCTACTCGGACGGCGAAAAGCAGCGCCGCATCTGGCGCCTCAAGAAGCTGCCCGATGGCCGCTACACCGGCACCGCGGACGACGTGAAGGGCGAGGCCCAGGGCCAGGCCGCCGGCAATGCCTTCCGCTGGGGCTATACCCTGAGCCTGCCGGTGGACGGCAAGGTCTACGAGGTGCAGCTCGACGACTGGATGTACCTCATGGACGAACGCGTGATGCTCAACAAGGCGGTGATGACCAAGTTCGGCTTCAAACTCGGCGAAGTCACGCTGGGTTTTGTCAAGCGCGCGGGATGAAGGCCATGGGGCTGCGACCGCTCAACACCCCCATGCGCGACTGGCGTGGCCGCCGGGTCTGGGTGGTGGGCGCGTCCTCCGGCATTGGCGAGGCCACCGCCGCCGCCCTGCACCGCGCGGGTGCGCAGGTGGTGGTGTCGGCGCGCAACGCGACGGCCCTGGCTGCCTTCGCCGAGCGCCACCCGGGTGCGACCGCGTTGCCGCTGGACGTGACCGACGCCGCGGCGGTGGCCGAGGCCGCGCGTCGCCTGCTGCACGCTGGTGGCCAGATCGACCTGGTGATGTACTGCGCCGGCCACTACCGCGAGATGCGGGCCGATGCCTTCGACCTGGTCGAACTCAAGCGCCATTGGAGCGTCAACTTCGATGGCGCCCTGCATGTGCTGGCCGCGTTGTTGCCGGCACTGCGCCGCCAGGGCCATGGCCACATCAGCCTGGTCAGCAGCGTCGCGGGTTTCCGGGGCCTGCCCCAATCGCTGGCCTATGGGCCCACGAAGGCGGCGCTGATCAACCTGGCAGAGACCCTGTACCTGGACCTGCGCCACGAGGGCGTGGGCGTCAGTGTGGTCAATCCTGGGTTTGTGGAGACCCCTCTGACCGCCCGGAACACCTTCCACATGCCGGCCCTCATCACACCCCCACAGGCCGCGCAGGCCATACTTGAGGGCTGGGCCTCGGGTCGGTTCGAGATCGATTTCCCCAAACGCTTCACGTGCTGGATGCGCCTGCTGCGGCTGCTGCCGGCGCGCCCCTACTTCGCCGCCGTCGCCCGTTTCACAGGACTCTGAACCGATGGCCTTCCTGACCACCGACACCCGTCTGCAACGCGTGGCCGATTTTTTCGAGGCGCTGTCGCCGGCCGACCTCGAGCACATCGGCATGTACTACACATCCACGGCCCGCTTCAAGGACCCGTTCAACGAGGTGCAGGGCCTGCCGGCGATCCGCGCGGTGTTTGCCCACATGTACGTGGCATTGGACGAGCCGCGTTTTGTCGTCACCGGTGGCATGTCGCAGGGGACAGAGGCCTTTCTGACCTGGGACTTCGTGTTCCGCTTCAAGCGTTTCGACCGCGCCACCGTGCAGACCGTGCGCGGCGCCACCCAGCTGCGGTTTGCGCCCGATGGCCGCATCGAGCAACACCGCGACTACTGGGACGCGGCCGAGGAACTGTACGAAAAACTGCCCGTGGTGGGCGGACTGATGCGCTGGCTCAAGCGCCAGGCGAATACCTGAGACCACCCCGTCGCTTGCCCGCTTCGCGTGGACGCATCCCCCTCAAGGGGCGACACCAGCCGTCCGGCCAAGCCGGCCCGGCGGTGTCTCCCGGGGCGGCGGGTTCACGCGTTTCGGGTGGCGGCGCCAGCGCGAGGGGCCATTGGTCAGAACAATCTGCTCTGATCAGCGATCACTTCAGGCCACCGGCGGGCGCGTGTCGATGAAGCTCTGGCGCAGCGCGAGTTTGTCCGACAGCTTGGCCAGGTTGGGGTGCTCGGTCCGCCAGCCCAGCTCGGGGAAGCGGAAGTCCAGGTAGCCCAGGGCGCAGCCCACGGCCACGTCGGCCAGGCTCAGGTGGATGCCGTGGCAGTAGGGCTTGTCGCCCAGGCCGTGTGCCATGGCCTTGAGCGCACCATGTACCTTGGCCATCTGGCGCTCAATCCAGGCCACGCTGCGCTGCGGGGCATCGCGGTGGGCCCAGGTGGCTTCCAGACGCGCCAGGATGGCGGCGTCCATCAGGCCGTCGGCCAGGGCTTCCCAGGTCTTGACCTCGGTGCGTTCGCGGCCGGTGGTGGGGATGAGCTTGCCCACGGGCGAGAGGGTGTCGAGGTACTCGACGATCACGCGCGAGTCGAAGATGGCTTCGGCGCCGTCCATCACCAGGCAGGGCACCTTGCCCAGCGGGTTGGCGTTGGCGATGGTGGTGTTGTCGGCCCACACGTCCTCCAGCACCAGCTGGTAGTCCAGCTTTTTCTCGGCCATGACGACACGCACCTTGCGCACGTAAGGGCTGGTGAGGGCTCCGATGAGTTTCATGTGGGGGGCTGGTCGTGACGGTGAAGGGGACGGGCCATTTTAGCCACCGGCTCCGTGCCGCGCGGCGGGTGGGTCCAAGCAGGCGTTGTGCCATGCCGGATGGCGCTTCCCTACAATTCCGGGTATGCAAGAACCATCCAAACCCGCCGCCGCCGCCCTGGGCCTGTCGGCACTCACCGCCCTGTCGCCGCTGGACGGCCGCTACGCCCCCAAGCTGGCCACGCTGCGCCCCTTCATGAGCGAATTCGGCTACATGCACCGCCGTGTGCAGGTGGAGATCGCCTGGTTCATCGCCCTGTCCGATGCCGGCTTCAGCGAATTCAAGCCCCTGTCGGCCGCTGCCCGCGCCCACCTGCTGGGCTTGGTTCAGCGCTTCGACGAGGCCGATGCCGCCGCCATCAAGGACATCGAAAAGACCACCAACCACGACGTCAAGGCGGTGGAGTACTGGATCAAGGCACGCTTTGCCGACGCCGCGCTGCCGTCCGATCTCAAGGCCGAACTGGCCGCGGTGCAGGAATTTGTGCACTTCGCGTGCACCAGCGAGGACATCAACAACACCAGCCACGCGTTGCAGCTCAAGGCCGGCCGCAACCAGGTGCTGCTGCCCGGGCTGGACGCGGTCATCGCCAAGCTGCGCGACATGGCCCACGCCTTCGCCGACGTGCCCATGCTCAGCCGCACCCACGGCCAGACCGCCAGCCCGACCACCGTGGGCAAGGAGTTCGCCAACGTGGTGGTGCGCCTGAACAAGGTGCGCGCCGCGATCGCCGAGGTCAAGCTCATGGGCAAGATGAACGGCGCCGTGGGCAACTACAACGCCCACCTGAGCGCCTGGCCCGACTTCGACTGGGAGGCCTTTGCCCGTGGCGTGGTGGAAACGCCCGAACCGCAGGACGTGGCCGCCGGCGCCACCTGGGGCCTGGGCCTCAGCTTCCAGCCCTACAGCATCCAGATCGAGCCGCACGACTACATGGCCGAGCTGTTCGACGCCACGGCGCGCGCCAACACCATCCTGATCGACCTCTCGCGCGACATCTGGGGCTATGTGTCGCTGGGCTACTTCAAGCAAAAGCTCAAGGCCGGCGAGATCGGCTCCAGCACCATGCCCCACAAGGTCAACCCGATCGACTTCGAGAACGCCGAAGGCAACCTGGGCCTGGCCAACGCCGTGCTCAAGCACCTGAGCGAGAAGCTGCCCATCAGCCGCTGGCAGCGCGACCTGACCGACTCCACCGTGCTGCGCAACATGGGCGTGGCCCTGGGCTATGCCGCGCTGGCCCACCAGTCGCTGCTGACCGGCCTGAACAAGCTGGAGATCAACCTGGAGGCCCTGGCCGAGGACCTCGACGCCTCCTGGGAGGTGCTGGCCGAACCCATCCAGACCGTGATGCGCCGCTACGGTGTGCAGGGCGCGTATGAAAAGCTCAAGGAGGTCACGCGCGGCAAGACCGTGACCGCCGAGGCCTTGCACGGCCTGATCCGTGGCCTGGACATTCCCGACGCCGAAAAACAACGCCTGCTGGCGATGACGCCGGGCAGTTACGTCGGCCAGGCCGCCGCCCTGGCGCGCCGCGTCTGACCCAGCGCTGTCCTGTTTCCACCAGAAAGCCACCCTTGCGGTGGCTTTTTTGTGCACCCACGGGCGCGGCTTGAATTGATAAATTCATAACCTTGGGGTACAACCGGTGCAGGCAGCTCCACTTCACCCCATGGCCGCTACCCCACCCGCACCGACCGACTTCAACGATCAGGCCCTGATTGCCCGCCTGGTGCGGCACGCCGCCCAGGTCATCGCGCTGCTGGGTTTCCTGATCGCCGTTGCCCTGGCGCTGGAAGACGGCTCGCGCTCCGACCACGTGCTGCTGCATGTGCTGGTGGGGCTGGTGGGCGTGGCCACGCTGGTCCTGCAGCGTGTGGGCCACCAGCGCGCGGCGGCCTATGTGATGGTGTGGTCCTTCTGGGCTCTGGTGGCGGTGGTCACGGCGCGCAACGGTGGCGCGCGTGGCCCCAGCATGCTCAACTACCCGGTGCTGATCGTCTTTTCCGGCTGGATACTGGGCTCGCTGGCCACCCGCTGGCTGGCGGTGGCCACCGGTCTGTTGTTCCTTGGGTTTGTCTGGGGCCAGGACCAGGGCTGGTTTCCGCCGCCGTACTTTGGTCCACCGGCCCTGCACGCGGCCTACCTCAGCGGCGTGTTGCTGATCACGACCGCCGCCACCCTGCTGTCACGCCGCGACTACCTCAAGCGCCTGGGCGATGCGCGCCGGCTCGCGCGCGATCTGGCCGACCGCGAGGTCGAACTGCGCAAGTTCTTCCTCGCGGTTGAGCAAAGTCCCATCTCCATCGCCATGGTGGACACCGAACACCGCGTCGACTACGTGAACCCGGCCTTCGAGCGCATGAACGGCTGCAGCCGCGCCGAGGTGCTGGGGCGCCTGCCGGGCAGCCTGGGGCTGCAGTCGCCCCTGGTCGACGACGACGTGCTGGCGGTGGTGCAGGACGGCGGCACCTGGGTGGGCGAACGCATGGCGCAGCGTGCCGATGGCAGCGCCTACCCGTCGTATGCCATCGTCATGCCGATCCGCCAGGCCGACGGCCGTGTCAGCCACCTGGTCACGCTCAAGCAGGACTTGTCGGAGCAGAAGGATGCCGAGGAACGCATCCACCGGCTGACCCATTTCGACAGCCTCACCGGCCTGCCCAACCGTCGGCAGATGCTGGAGCGCCTGGCGCTGGACTTCGCGCTCAACCGGCGCCACGGCCGCCTGGCCGCGGTGATGCTGTTCAACATCGACCGCTTCCAGAACGTGAACAACGCGCGCGGGCAGGAGGTGGGCGACCAGCTGTTGCGGGCCGTGGGGCAGCGCCTGCAGGGCCTGCTGCGCGCGGGCGACGGGCTGGCCCACCTGTCGGCCGACGAGTTCGTGCTGCTGTTCCACGAGCTGGGCGACGCCCCCGAGATCGCCAGCCGCAGCGCGCTGAGCCTGGCCGAGAAGATCCACGACAGCCTGACCCGGCCCTTCGAACTGGACGGCCACGACATCATCCTCACCGCCAGCCTGGGCGTGAGCCTGTGCCCGCTGAACGACCAGGACGAACCCGCCGAAGCGCTGCGCCGCGCCCACGCCGCGCTGCGCCGGGCCAAGGACGGCGGCGGGCGCCAGACGGCGTTCTTCGACACCGCGCTGGGCAGCGCGGTCGAGCAACGCTTCCAGGTCGAACGCGAGTTGCGGCACGCGGTCGCGGCGGGCGAACTGCGCCTGTACCTGCAGTCGCAGGTCGACGCCGGTGGCCGGGTGGTGGCGGCGGAGGCCCTGGTGCGTTGGCAGCACCCCGCGCAGGGTCTGATGCCGCCGGCGCGTTTCATCCCGCTGGCCGAGGAAAGCGACCTCATCGTGGCACTGGGCGACTGGGTGCTGGACCAGGCCTGCGCCTGCATGGCCCAGGCGGCGCAGGCCGGGCGCGATCTGCGCCTGTCGGTCAACGTCAGCCCGCGGCAGTTCCGTGAACGGTGTTTTGTCGACCGGGTGCGCGAGCTGCTGGCCGGCCATGGCGTGGCGCCCAGCCAGCTCACACTGGAGGTCACCGAAGGCCTGGTGGTCGATGACGTGGAGCAGGTGGCGGCCAAGATGCGGGCGCTGGCGGGCATGGGCGTGCGCTTCTCGGTCGACGATTTCGGCACCGGCTACTCGTCGCTGCGTTACCTCCGGCGCCTGCCCCTGCACGAGCTCAAGATCGACAAGAGTTTTGTGCAGGACGCGCCCACCAGCACCGACGACGCGGCCCTGGTGGACACCATGCTGTCGGTGGCCGCCCACCTGGGCCTGCGCGTGGTGGCCGAAGGGGTGGAGACACAGGCGCACGCCGATTTCCTGGCGGCGCGCGGGGGCACCATGCTGCTGCAGGGCTACCTCCATGGCCGCCCCGAACCGGCGGCCGATTGGCTGGAGCGCTGGGTGACGGCGCCCAGGCCCGCCGCGGTCTGAGGGCGGGAGGCGGCGGGCGGGTATGCTCGCCCCATGGCCATCAAGTCCACCATTTTCAAGGCGCATCTGCAGATCGCCGACATCGACCACGGCTACTACGCCGACCACGCCCTGACCTTGGCCCGCCACCCCAGCGAAACCGACGAACGCATGATGGTGCGCCTGGCGGCGCTGGCGCTCAATGCCTGGCGCCTGCAGGCCGACTGCAACGGCGACGGCACCCTGGCCTTTGGCGCCGGCCTCAGCGACCCGGACGACCCCGACATCTGGCTGCGCGACTTCACCGGCCGCACCCGGCTGTGGATCGAGGTCGGCCAGCCCGAGGACAAACCCATCCTCAAGGCCTGCAGCAAGGCCGACCGGGTGCTGGTCTACGCCTACGCCTCGTCGGCCGACATCTGGTGGCGCGGCATTCAGTCCAAGCTGACCCGCAGCGACAAGCTGGCGGTGTGGCGGGTGCCCGCCGACGCGGCGCAGGAGCTGGCCCGCATGGCTGAGCGCAGCATGCAGCTGCAGGCCACGGTGATGGAGGGGGCGCTGACACTGGGCAACGGCGAGCGCAGCGTCTCGCTGGAGTGCCTGCCCTTACTGGCCGCCCGCGACTGAGGGCTCGGCGGCACCCCGGTTTTCGGCCGCGCGCTCCGCGTAGCGGTCGAAACGCCAGGCGCTGGCCTCCAGCGTGATGCGGCGCCAGGTGGCCCGTTTCTCGCCCGGGCTCATGCCCGGCCAGTGCTGGACTTCGTCGAAGCTGCGGCCGCAGCCCTTGCAGATGTCGTCGCCCTGGCTGGTGGAGCAGATGGCGATGCAGGGGGTGTCGGGCGTGGTGTCGTACCAGGCCTTCCAGGCCGCGTAGGCCTTCGGTGGCATGGTGGCCTCGTCGGCCTCGCTCTCGCGGTGGTAGACCAGCAGGGCGTAGACCTCGGCCAGGGCCCGCGTCTCGGGCGCCAGCGACACCCCGTCCGGCGACGGCCTGCGCCCGCGCCAGAAGTTGATCGCCGCTTCGATGTCCGTGATGTGTATGCCTGCCATGAGGCGCAGGATGATAACCCTCACGCCTGCCAACGCGCCCCCTTGGGGGGCAGCGACCCGCGCAGCGGTGGAGCGTGGGGGCTCGTTACCTTGCATTCGGCGCGGTCTTCACACTCCAGAGCATGGTGATGGCCAGGATGCCGACCACCACGCCCAGGGACACGGCCACCGGGATCTTGAAGACATCGATCAGCATCATCTTGCCGCCAATGAACACCAGGATCACGGCGAGGCCATAGTTGAGCAGGTGGAACTTGTTCGCCACGGCGGCCAGCAGGAAGTACATCGCGCGCAGCCCGAGGATGGCGAACACGTTGCTGGTCAGCACGATGAAGGGGTCCTGGGTGATCGCGAAGATGGCCGGGATGGAGTCGACCGCGAAGATCACGTCGGTCAACGCCACCAGGGCAATCACCATCAGCAACGGGGTGGCGATGCGCTGGCCGTTTTCCACCGTCCAGAACTTCTCGCCGTCGAAGGATTTGCTCACCGGCAGCACGCGGCGCAGCAGCTTGAGCGCGGGGTTGTCGTCCAGCGAGCCTTCCTTGCCGGCCGCCCACCACATCTTCAGGCCAGTCAGCACCAGGAAGGCACCGAACACGTAGAGGATCCAGTGGAACTGCGCCAGCAGCCAGCCGCCAATCAGGATCATGACGGTGCGCAGCACGATGGCGCCGATGATGCCGATCATGAGCACCCGCTTCTGGAAGGCCGGCGGCACCGCGAAGTAGCTGAAGATCATCAGGAAGACAAAGATGTTGTCGACCGCGAGTGACTTCTCGATCAGGTAGCCGGTCAGGAAGGCCAGCGATTTCTCGTTGGCCAGGGCCACCGAGCCGGTGCTGTGGTGCACCGCCCACCAGAACAGGCCGTTGAAGGCAAAACTGAGCGCCACCCACAGCAGCGACCAGTTGAGGGCTTCTTTCACCCCCACCTCATGGGCGCCCTGTTTTTTCAGGACCACAAAATCGACAAACAGGGAAACGAGGACGATGGCGGCAAAGACAAGCCAAAGCCAGACCGGTGCAACGGTGCTCATGAAAAAGACCTTCCAGTGTTGAGTGTGGTGACACACCCAGAAGGTCTCGCGGGGGCGCACAGCGCGTGTGGCTGGGTCCCTGGCGGCTCCGGAGCGCGCCCGGAGGGCACGCACGTATTGACGGAGGACGCCGCCCTGGCACTGTCACAGGCGTGGACAGCCGGGCTCGCTACTCCCCTTGCGGGTGACAGGAGTGTGTCATGCCACCGCTGGCCTGTGGCCGATGTGCCGAGCCGCCGCGGGGTCTTTGTGACCGTTCAGCGGCGGCCGCGCTGCTCCAGGGCCTCGCGCTCCAGCTCCTGTTGCAGGCGCTCGATCTCGCGCGTGCGGGCGTCCAGGATGGACATTTCGATGTGGTCGGTCTGTGGCAGCTGGCGGGCCAGGTTCTGGGCCGACTTGAAGCGGTCGCGCGCGCCGGCGTAGTCCAGCAGCGCCACCTGGGCCTCGGCGTCGGCGCGCACCGCCCGCAGCGTCTGGCCCTGTGTGTTGTGCAGGGTGGCCAGGGCCTGCCAGGCCGGGGCGTCGGTGGGGTGTTCGACCACCCAGGCCTGCAGCCGGTCGGCCGCGCGTGCCATGGCGTCCGCCTGGTGGCTGGCGCGCGCCGCGCGCGCGCCCAGCAACAGCCCGGCACGGCTGCGCTGGGCCAGGGCGCGTGTGCTCCAGTCGCCCAGGTCGCGGCCATCGAGGCGCCGGCCCGGGCCGGCCTGCGTCAGCACCTCCACCGCCAACGCCTCGACCACCGGCAGGGCGGCGGCGTCCAGCGCCGGCCAGCGCAGCAAGGCCTGGGTGGCCTCGATGGCGGTGTTGACATCGCGTTGCTGCAGCGCCACCAGCGCGGCGGTGTAGCGGCGGGCCGCCTGCGCCGGGCCGGTTTCGGTGCCGGGCTTGTCGGGCGCTTGCAGGTGGTCGCTGGCGCGGGTGCGCTGGCGGTCGGCGCCGGCGTCGCCCAGCACGCGGGCGCGCGCCGCGATCAGCGCGTGCACCCAGGCGTTGTGGCGCCGTGGCGTGGCGCCGGTGTGGGCCGGCTGCAGCGGCACGCGGGCACGCATGTCGGCCATGCGTTCGGTGGTCAGCGGGTGGCTGCGCAGGTAGGGAAAGCCGCCGTCGTCGTTGAGCCGGGCCGACTGCTGCAGGCGTTCGAACATGCCGACGAAGCCTTCGCCCTCGAAGCCGGCGGCGTCCATGACGCCGAAGCCGACCCGGTCGGCCTCGCGCTCCATGTCGCGCGAGAAATTGAGCTGGTTCTGTGCGGCCAGGGCTTGGCCGCCAGCGATGGCGGCGGTGCCGATGTCGGCGTTCTTGGCGGCGCCGGCCGCCAGCACGCCCAGCAGCAGGCCGGCCAGCAGCAAGGGGGCCTGCTGGCTTTGTTTGTCGATCAGGCGCGCGATGTGGCGCTGCGTCACGTGGGTGAGCTCGTGGGCCAGCACCGAGGCCAGCTCGTCGGCGCTGCCGGTCGCCGCGATCAGCCCCAGGTGCACCCCCAGGTAGCCGCCCGGCATGGCGAAGGCGTTGACCGAGTTGTCGCGCGACAGCATCAGCCGCCAGGCAAAACGCTCGGACATGTCGGGCGGCAGTTCGCCGCGGCGGCGTGCCGATTCGAGCAGCGGTGTCCAGAGGCTGTCCAGGTAGTCGGACAGCACCGGGTCGTCGAGGTAGTCGGGGTCGCGGTAGATGGCGCGCGCCATGTGGTCGCCCAGGCGGCGTTCGGCGCTCAGCGACATGGTCTGGCCATCGCCCAGCTGGGGCAGGGCAGGCACATCGCGCGGGGACCTGACCGTCTGGGCCAGCAGCGGAGGCTGCGTCTGCACCAGCAGGGCCAGGGCCAGGGAGGTCAGGGCGGCGCGGCGGCGGCCGGCGTGGGACGTGGACATGCGCCGTATGATGCCGCGTCACCGTAAAGGTTTCGTAACAACATGAACCAGAACACCGCTGCCCAGGCCGCTTCGCCGCTGACCCATTTCGATGCCCAGGGCCAGGCCCACATGGTCGACGTCGGCGCCAAGGCCCACACCCGACGTGTCGCGGTGGCCGAGGGACACATCACCATGCTGCCGGCGACGCTGGCGCTGATCACCGCCGGCAACGCCAAGAAAGGCGATGTGCTGGGCATCGCACGCATCGCCGGCATCCAGGGCGCCAAGCGCACCAGCGAGCTGATCCCGCTGTGCCACCCGATCGCGCTCACGCGCGTGGCGGTGGATTTCGAACTGTTGCCCGAGCGCTGCGCGGTGCGTTGCACCGCCACCGCCGAGACCGTCGGCCAGACCGGTGTCGAGATGGAAGCCCTGACCGCCGTGCAGGTGGCCCTGCTGACCATCTACGACATGTGCAAGGCGGCCGACCGTGGCATGGAGATCGGCGGCGTGAAGCTGCTGGAAAAACACGGGGGCAAGTCGGGCAGCTACGTGCGTTGAGTTCTAAGTGTTTGATTTTTAAGTCGAAATCGACCGACCTTGCTCTCTTGCTCGTTGCGGTTTGAGCCACTTTCGGCGGCTTGCCATGCGGTCTAGCTAGCCTCGAAAACTCGCTTTTGTCCAACGCCTGTCCAAGTGAGAGGCGATATGGCATCCATCCGTCAACGTGCCGACAAGTGGCAAGCAAGGGTTACCCGCAAGGGGTTTCCGGCAGTGGTTCAGAGCTTTGCAACCCGTAGCGAGGCCATTCGTTGGGCAAGGCAAACAGAAGCGGCGATGGACCAAGGCGCGTTCCGGCAAGTAGGCGCCTCCGATGGCATGACACTACGCGAGCTGCTTGAGCGCTACGCAGTTGAGGTCTCGCCACGCAAGCGCGGCAGTCGTGACGAGGTAATCCGCATTCGCGCCATGCAACGGACCAAGATGGCCGGGTAACGGCTGTCCAAAAAGCTGTCAAGCTAGCTTGTGGACACGGTGCGACAGCCTGTCCATAACCGGTCGGTTTTGGTCAACGCTAGAAGAGGTCATCCTCTTGCGTCAAGATTAAGTCGATTTGCGCCTTCAGTCGGTCTTTGTCTGCTTCATAAAGCACTGACGGAATTACCAACCACGCGCGTCTACCACCGGTTAATCGCACAGGGATGCGATCGTGTCCCGCCTCTTCGGGCGCCTGGAGCTCAGAAGGCGACAAACTGGCGGGCTGATGGCGAGGTGAGGGCACAGGATTGGCTTCGGGGCTGGGCCCGTTTGCGATCTCACCCTCAACCGCTACGGGCGACTCTTTTGCAGGCTCGTCGAATACTCCCGCGAAAACTACCGACTTCTGGAATACACCGACAACACTTTCGGCTGTCCCGGGCAAGAACCCGCGCTGGATCAGCTCGTAACGCAGGTTCCCTTCTGATGGCAGTCCGCCCTGATAGCGATCCACCAACTCCGCGAAGAGCGGCGGATTTGTCAAAAAGCGCATCAAAAAAGATCGCTTGAGCTCCTCGCTGGGTGCGAATTTATAGGCCTCAACATCCTTGGTGACTGCAAAGAATCCCTCCTTAGGGCGTTCCACTAGGCCGTAGTACCGAAGTGACGCCAATGCCGAGAGAGCGTTTCCGTTATTCGCACTCTTGTATCCCATGTGCTGAGCGACGACGTCCGATGGGGCGGGGTGCAATCGTTCTTTGTCGTAGACCCGAAAAGCTCGCTCCAGTGCCTCATCAAGAGCGATCGACGGGGCTCGAGGACTCTTCCTGCGTGGCTGTACAACTACCATTGGGGCTTTCTAACGAGTGACTGTTCGGTATGAGTGGCTTTATACGCGGCGAAAAACGTTTTGATTATACGCACACCCGTTTACTTGTGTGGAAGACATCAAGAAATCACTTGTGTCCTTGATACGCAAAGGAAAAAGTTGACCAGAATCATCGTTTTCATGTTTCATGAAACGAGAAAAATTGGCTTTTTCTGGTAGGATGCACAAAAATTCATGTTTCATGAAACGAGAAACTGGCGTCAAACGTCGAAAAAATAGTTATGAACGACACGAAACAGGCAGCCCTGAAGCCACAAGACCTCTTGGTCGCACTCAAGCTAGCGGTAAACCCCGCAAGGGAGTACTTGCTTGTGGAGTTGGCTAATGAGCTCCGAATGCCTATCTCAGTGGTTCACGGATGCATCCGGCGAGCAGAGCTTGCTAAGTTGGTGAGCCGCTCCTCCGGCTCAATCCGGCCACTGCGCCCATCTGTGAAGGAGTTTGTGATTCACGGCGCTAAGTACGCCTATCCAGCCCAACTCGGCAGTTCATCGCGCGGCATCCCGACGGCCATAGGCGGGCCAGTGCTCGCTAAACATTTTGAGAGAATCGAGGCGCCACCAGTTTGGCCGTCGCCGGAAGGGACGCATTGGGGTGTTTCTGTGTCACCTCTTCATCCCGCAGTATTGGGTGCCATAGAGCAGGACGAGCCCCTTTACGAAGTTCTTTGCCTGCTCGATGCGTTGCGCGTTGGGGCTGCGAGGGAGCGCGAGATCGCAGTACGCGAGCTAGAAATCAGATTTGGATGATCGGCATGGAAGACCCCAACATAGCAGGCGTTGAACTGGTTGCTGCTGCCCTCGGTTCCTTGTGTGAAAAACTGGTCCTTGTTGGAGGCTGCTCCGTCGGACTCCTGATTACTGATCATGCTCGACCGCCCATTCGGCAGACGATCGACGTGGACTTGGTCGCCCAAGTGGCCTCAATTGGGGACTACTACGGTGACCTTCATCCCAGCCTAAAAGACCGCGGATTTGTCGAGCATGCTGACGCTGCCCACTTCTGTCGCTGGACGAAAGGAAGCCTCATCGTTGACGTGATACCGAGTTCGGACATCTTCGGGCACTCCACGAATATCTGGTACGAGCAAGTCGTTCAGCAGGCCAACAGAGTGACGCTCCGGACTAGTCAGGAGATAAGAGTTATCTCTGCGCCACTATTCATCGCAACAAAATTGGAATCGTTTGCGAGCAGAGGCGGTGGAGACTATCTGCATCACGACATGGAAGACATCATCAATGTCGTTGACGGTCGCCCTGAACTCGTCGAAGAAATGAGCGCGTCAGATCCTCTAGTCAGCGCTTTTGTCGAAGATGAAATGGACAGGCTGTTGTCGGACCATACATTTCTGGAGCTTCTTCCGGGGCATTTTCGTACAGATGCCG